>JAYTBZ010000001.1:0-5127 GCA_043736705.1 Flavobacterium sp.
AGTAGTTAAGCCCGCCTGCGCAGATGGTACTGCAGTTATGTGGGAGAGTATGTCGTCGCCTTTCTTTGAAAAGCCTATCAGAAATGATAGGCTTTTTTCTTTTACAACGGTCCGACTTGTTCGGCTAACTCCTTTCTCTTATCTGAACTGTTTCAGATTATATTAAATCCTAATTTTTTTTGATGAGGATTTTTGTGGTTGATTGATATCTGTATCTTAACGACTTCAATTGGAGTGAATTTTTAAATGTCCCACATAATTGGAATTAGTTTTGTTTTTATAGTTCTGTAATTGAGTGTTTTACTTACATACTTAGTAAGATTTAAAACTTCTTGAGTTATGTTACAATTTTCCTCAATGATTTTTTTAGTTTGCTAGAGTATTAAAATTGGAGTAGGGTCCTTCAATTACTTTTCAAGTAAATATTTTTGGAGTTAAGAATAGATTAATTTATTGTCTTCAAGTATTTGTTCAGAGTTTGATTAAACTTTATGTTGTATTTTTGTTTTAAATATAAAAATATAATATGAAAAGAATTATTTTGTTTTTGACATTCATTATGTCTTTAAATTCACAAGCTCAGCAGCGTCCCAAGTTAGTGGTAGGTATCGTTGTAGATCAAATGAAAATGGAATATCTATATCGCTTTTCTGAAGATTTTTCTTCTAATGGTTTTAAAAGATTGATGAATAATGGATATACTTTTCATAATATGCATTACAATTTTGTACCAACCTACACTGCTCCTGGTCACGCAAGTATTTATACCGGAACCACACCATCAACACATGGTATCGTTGGTAATGATTGGTTTAATAAAGCTATCGGAAAAGATATGTATTGTACGGACGATGCTAGTGTAAAAACTATTGGTAATGGTACTGAAAAAGAAGGGGCAATGTCTCCTAAAAATTTACTAAGTACTACAATCACCGATGAATTGCGTATGGCTACGAATTTTAAAGGAAAAGTAATCGGTATGAGTATCAAAGATCGTGGTGCAATTTTACCTGCTGGTCATTTTGCTAATTGGGCATTTTGGTACAGCAAAACTGGAGCTTTTATTTCAAGCACTTTTTATGGAACTGCTTTGCCTAATTGGGTTGCCGAATTTAATAATGAAAAAAAATACCTAAATTATATCAATAAAGGATGGAATTTATTTAAGCCTTTATCGACATATAATGAAAGTTTACCTGATGATAATCCTTACGAGGGTAGATTAGATAAGGCTAATGCGCCTGTTTTTCCATATGATTTAAGTAAGATTTACAAAGAAAAAGGAGCCGATATTTTACGGTCTACTCCTTTTGGAAATGATATTTTGGCAGAATTAGCTCTAAAAGCAATAGAGAAAGAAGAATTAGGTAAAGATGATATTACTGATTTTTTGACAGTTAGCTTTTCATCTACAGATTATGTAGGTCATACTTTTGGTCCTCGATCGATAGAATTGCAAGATACTTATCTGCGTTTAGATCAGACTTTGGAACACTTTTTAGCCTATTTAGACAAAAATATTGGAAAAGATAACTACTTACTTTTCCTTACAGCTGATCATGCTGGAGCAGAAAATCCAAATTATTTGAAAGATAATAAGTATAACGTAAAGAATGTACCAGCAAAAGATATTGTTGAAGGACTAAAGAAATATTCTACTGAAACTTTTGGTGTAGATTTATTATTGGATTATTCTAATTTTAATGTTTTTTTTAATAAGGATATTTTAAAACAAAAAGGTTTAGAGTTAGATAAAGTGAAACAGAGTTTTGTCACCTTTTTGATGACGCAAGAACAAGTTAAAAGGGTCTATACCGAAGAAGAAATTTTAGCTTCCTCTGGGGAAGATTATTTGCTAAGTTGCATTGCCAAGGGATATGATCCAAAACAAAATGGTGAATTGGTAATTCTAGATAAAACGGGTTATATGCAATACCAATCTACGGGAACTACACACGGTTCTGCCAACAGTTATGACACTCACGTACCATTGCTTTTTTATGGTTGGCATGTTCCAAAAGGCGAGTTGCATAGTAAAAAATATATCACTCAAATTGCGCCAACCTTATCTCAAATGTTAAAAATTCCGTTTCCAAATGGAACTGAATCTGAAGTTTTAGAAACTTTGCTAGATAAATAGCATGTTATTTTATTGAATAAATAAATCCCATTTGCAGATTTGCAAATGGGATTTATTAGTTTATGCTGTTGCTACTAGTTGTGGTAGCGGGATTTGATTTTTAAGCAAATCTTCAAAAGTTTCATGAGCTCTAATTAAATGACCTTCTCCATTCATCCATAAAACTTCGGCAGGCTTATATCTCGAATTATAGTTTGACGCCATGGAGAAACAATAGGCACCTGCATTTCTAAAACATAAAACATCTCCTTCTTTAATTTCTGAAATTCTTCTGTTATTTGCAAAAGTATCCGTTTCACAAATATATCCAACAACAGAATAGAATCGTTCTTTTCCTTTAGGGTGTGAAATATTTTCAATATGATGCTGAGAACCATAAAACATAGGTCTAATTAAGTGATTAAAACCGCTGTCAATCCCTGCGAATACTGTTGATGTAGTTTGTTTTACCACATTTACTTTAGCTAAAAAGAATCCAGCCTCACTTACCAAAAATTTACCAGGTTCAAAGATTAATGTTAGTTCTTTTCCGTATTCGATGCAAAAAGCATTGAATCTTTTAGATAATTTTTTACCTAATTCTTCGATGTCAGTTTCTATATCGTCTTTTTTGTAAGGTACTTTAAAACCACTTCCAAAATCCAAGAATTCAAGGTTTTTGAAGTTTTTAGCGGCATCAAATAATATTTCGGCAGCATATAAAAATACTTCGATATCTAAAATATCTGATCCTGTGTGCATATGAATACCCACAATGTTCATTTTTGTATTTTCTACAATACGAACTAAATGCGGTAATTGGTGTACTGAAATGCCAAATTTACTATCAATATGTCCAACAGAAATATTCGCATTTCCACCGGCCATCACATGAGGATTTATTCGAATGCAAACGGGAACTTTTGGGTATTTTGTACCAAATTGTTCTAATATAGACAAGTTGTCTATGTTTATTTGGACTCCCATAGCATTGACTTCTTCAATTTCTTCAAGAGATACACCATTAGGAGTATAAAATATTTTATCTGGCTCATATCCTGCGTGAAGTCCTAGTAATACTTCTTGGATGGAAACAGTATCTAATCCTGATCCCATTTCTTTCAATAACTGAAGTATAGCTACATTCGACAACGCTTTCATGGCATAATTGATGCGTAACTTATTGACCTTAGAAAAAGCTTTTGACAATCTATTGTATTGAGATTGTATTTTTTCGGCATCGTATACGTAGAGCGGACTACCAAATTGTTCTGCTAATTGTACTAAGTCTTTTGATTGCATGATTATTAATTTTTGAGCAAATTTATTATTCTTTATTTAGTCTTACAAGCTATTGAATGAATTCTAACAAATTCTAACAAAAAGTTATGTATATAACAAAAAGTCTTTTTAAATATTTTGGATGTTGGTTGGCATTGTATAGCCAACAGATGTTGTGATTTTTAAAAAAGCGCCGCTGACTTGAAGCATACAAACCGACCATGCAGAAACGATAGTGGATCTACGGGCACCTCCTAAGATTACAAGTTGATTAGCGGAATTGTAAACTGCTTATAATTCGATACTTTTTCTGGAAAAGCAACATTACTTGCGTAGGTTCTAATATATTTTTTAAATCTTTCCGGGTTTCCTATGACTATAGTCCTAGTAATTCTTCAATTTGTTTTTCTTTGGCTAAACGTTGTAATACTTTTTATAAACTGATAGCATTACTTCGTTAAAATGGTTGCGTTTTTTTTCTTAATCTTCTTAGACCCTTATAGCCAAAGGACTATAATTACACATTAAGTGATTGTTTATCTAACGTCTCAATTTAGTAAAGCATATTCTTTAAATGTTTTAAAAGTGACGATTTTATGTTACCTAATGTAGCATTGAATTTTCGATTTGTATCAAAAACATAAACAATACCACCACTTATTTTAGCTACGAAATTTCTTCCTATTATGCCAAGTAACACTACAGTTCCAACAGTTATGTATTCGCCGCCATGATCTCCAATTCCCATGAAGTAAAAGTATTGATAGAGAAGCGCTGGTGTACTAATGTCAGTATCATTACCAAGTCATCATCTAAAAAATCAGTGTAATCACTACTGAGATCCTCTGACATAAATAATTCTTTGAAAATAATACTAGTGGTAAAAAAACGAAAAAAATAAAATCTAAAACTCTCAAAAATTTAGAGTAATAATGGCATTCTCTACAATTTTTCTGGACTTAATCATTTTGGCAATGAATTGTTGTTCTGTTAGATCTAATTTTTTTTACAAATAATATAGTTACAGAACTGTAAGCTCTTTCTCGGCAGCAATCTGACTTAAATTTGAAACATCTACTGAAACAGTTCTTCTTCTTATTCTTAGAATTTCTAATTTTTGATCTCTTATTGAAGCTTTAAAAGTAGTTTTGCAAAGAACTAATTGGTTAGGACTTTTGGTTATGAACACTAGTCCAACGGCATATGATTTTGCTGCTGGAATTTCAAGGTGACATACTTTTTAAAAAATTATTAGGGATATCAAATAATATTCCCGCTCCTCAATTATTGCGTTCAAATTTGAGTAAATAAAAGACTTATTCTTTAACTTTCATGTTTATTATTTTTTCTATAAAATTAAATGTTTAGTAGAATATAGTCGACGGATTAGTTAAAATGATTTTTTTTAAAATAAATTTCAATACTGTTATTTTAACGTAGCTGATTTGATTTTTCGATAAAAAGTGAAGCTACTGGAGGGAGTTAGACATTTGATTTTGAAAAAAATGTTTTGGCAGTAAAGAGTTGCAACTATTTACAACAAATTTATGATTAATTTTTATATTTAATTAGTTGCATAGCATGGTTTCACCTCAGTTAAGTTGGTATCATTTTGAACTATATTTAATCGAAAAAAAAATAACAGTTACATTTAATTTTGCTATTTTTGTGCCACTTTTAAACTGAAAAAATTCAGAAGCCAGACAAATTCTATATTATGAACATAC
>JAYTBZ010000002.1:0-11509 GCA_043736705.1 Flavobacterium sp.
CTTTAATCATTAAAAATATCGTTGTATATTGGTACATCAAAAAAAGAAACTATGAGAAATTATAACTTCCTATCTATCATTTTATTAGGAATCACCTTAACATGCTGTACGAACACAAAAAAAAATGAAAACACTTTGTTTTCCTTTGATAATTCAAAATTTAAAGAACAATATAACCCAGAAGAGTCGCTTTCATTGTCAATTTTGAACCCGAATTCAAAAAGTATCGATAGCATTGTTTATTTAATAAATGACAAAAAAATGGGTTCCAAAAAAGGAGTAGATAAATTCTCTTTTAAATTAAAAGATCAAAAATTAGGGTATCAAAACCTCAAAGCTATGGTTTACTATGAAGGTCAAAACGCAGAAGCAACTACTAGAATTGAACTCGTTTCTGACATTCAACCTAAATTATTAAAATATACTATTGTCAATACATATCCGCACGATATAGGAGCTTACACACAAGGATTAGAATTTTATCGTGATACTTTATACGAAGGAACAGGGAATGGATCTGGTCCAACTGGAAAAAAAGGAATCTCTAGTTTGAGAAAAACAAATTATAAAACGGGTGAAGTTTATAAAAAAGTTGAATTAGCTGATCAATATTTTGGTGAAGGAATTACGATTCTAAATAATAAAGTCTACCAACTGACGTGGCAAAATAACGAAGGATACGTTTATGATGCAGATACCTTCAAAAAAGAGAAAACGTTTACTTATTTTAAACCTATTGAAGGATGGGGATTGACTAATGACGGTAAAAATTTATACCAATCTGACGGAACCGAAAAAATCTGGATTATGGATCCAACAACCTTAAAAGAAGTAGATTATTTGAACGTGTACTCGTTTCAAACAAAAATAAAATCCATCAACGAACTAGAATGGATAAATGGAAAAATTTACGGAAATGTGTATCAAAAAGATGCTATCGCAATAATAAACCCTAAAAATGGTGCTGTAGAAGCGATCATTAATCTTGCCGATTTAAAGAAAAAAATTACCAAATTACCAGATACCGATGTACTAAACGGAATCGCCTACAACCCTAAAACAAAAACCATTTTTGTGACTGGTAAAAATTGGAACAAAATGTTTGAAATTAAAATTTCCGAATAATTAGACATAAATGATCACATTAATTACCAATATCAAAGAATTGCTTCAGGTACGGGAAATAGCAATCGATAAAGTCTCTGGAGCCGAAATGGCAATTCTTCCCACGATCAAGAATGCTTTTTTAGTTATTAAAGATAATGTAATAGCTGCTTTTGGTTCAATGGATCAATTACCTGTAATTCAGGCTGACCAAACCATTGATGCAACAGGAAAAATGGTTTTGCCGTCTTGGTGCGACAGTCACACACATATTGTTTATGCTGCTAACCGAGAGCAAGAATTTGTTGACCGAATCAATGGCATGACTTATGAACAAATTGCCAATCGTGGTGGTGGAATTTTAAATTCAGCAAAAAAAATTATTGAAACATCAGAAGAAGAAATATACAATCAATCAAAAGCACGCCTTGAAGAAGTGATGCGATTAGGTACTGGTGCTATCGAAATCAAATCAGGATACGGATTAACGTTAGAAGGAGAATTAAAAATGCTTCGTGTAATCCAACAATTATCGAAAAACTATCCCATCACTATAAAAGCAACTTTTCTGGGCGCTCATGCTTTCCCATTAGAATTTAAAGAAAACCCTAAAGGTTATATTGATTTGATCATTACTGAAATGCTTCCTAAAATTGCTGAAAATAAATTAGCAGATTTTATCGATGTATTTTGTGAAACTGGGTATTTTTCAGTTGAAGAAACCGAACAAATTATGGAAGCAGGAATTCAATTTGGATTAAAACCAAAAATTCATGTCAATCAGTTTAATTCTATTGGCGGAATTCAGGCTGGTGTAAAATATAATGCACTTACTGTAGATCATCTTGAAATAATGAAACAAGAAGATATTGAAACTTTAAAAAATACAGTTACTATGCCAGTGGCACTGCCATCCTGTTCTTATTTTTTGAGTATTCCTTATACTCCAGCACGAGAAATCATTGCAGCAGGGCTTCCATTAGCACTCGCAACTGATTACAATCCAGGTTCTACTCCATCTGGAAATATGAACTTTGTTGTCGCTACTGCCTGTATCAAAATGAAAATGACACCTGAGGAAGCGATAAACGCTGCCACTATAAATGGAGCTTATGCGATGGGTATCTCTGATACTCACGGAAGTATAACTATAGGAAAAAAAGCAAATCTTATTATTACAAAAGCAATCTCGTCCTATTATCAATTGCCCTATGCCTTTGGCAGTAATTTGATTGATAGTGTATTTATTGAAGGAAAAATTATTGCATAAAAAAAGAGGAACATAGCGTTCCTCTTTTAATTTTATTTTTTTCAACTCTTATTTCAAAGTAAAACTAGTTTTTGAAACCAATTGATCTTTTTCAAAAATATTTACATAATAAGTTCCTTTTGGAAAATCTTTACCACGCAAGTTCTCCGTTACATCGATAGTTTTATTTTCGTAATTAATGTTTGAAATATAACTATACGTTAAATTGTTGTTTCCAAAATTTTCGGTTTTCTTATCTCCTAAAACATTGTTTTTACTGTCAATAACTTGAACGAAGTATGATTTAGTACCTGATTGTGCAACTTGATTTTCTGCAATCGTGTAACTTATTTTAAGAACATCGGCTCTGCTTGCTTTATCAGTAGACACTTCTTTACCAGAACTTTTCAATTTATATGCCGAACCTCTTGTGTTTAAGACAGTCAATTTTGCTGCTTTTTCTACAACTCTAGATAATTCTTCATTTTGTCCGGCAAGGGCTTCATTGTATTTTTTAGATTCGCCTAACACAACAACGGTACTATCACGTTGTGAAGTAAGTGTTGTATTTGCCTTTTTTAAATTATCATTTTCAGCTATTAAAACTTTCATGTTTCCTTGTAAAGCGTTGTACTGCGATCTATATTTAGATAATGACGCAACATCTCCTTTTGACTTATTTAAATCAGACATTAAGTTAACCACTTTATCTCTTTCTAGAATTAATTCATCAGACATCGATGTGTTTTCTGCAATAGCAGCATCATAAGTCGATTTTAATTCTTCCAGATCCTTCATAACGGTATCTTTATCGCTCAACGTAGTTTTCAATTCTGTTTTTACGATTTCGGTATCTGAAGTCAATTTATAAATATAAACTAAACTCCCCACTAATAAAATAGCTAATATTGCTACAACCGCTTTGAGACTTGAACTGCTTTTTTGATTTTCCATCTTTTGTTTTACTTTAATTTATTTTACAAATTTAACAATATATAACCACCTCATAACGTCAGTTAACGTATTTATATTATTTTTGATGAAAAATATTTTTTTTAATGGAAAAAATAATACCATTTACCATCAAAGATCTTGCGAAGATTACGAACCATCGCAGTGGTGAAATCAAATTTGGTGAGAAAATGATAACGGTCCCAAAAGATACAGATTCATTAACCTTTCTCACGACTTGTGAGGCAAAATACGTATTGTTTGGAATTCCGGAAGATATAGGCATTAGAGCAAATTTTGGTAGGCCTGGCGCCGCCTCAGCTTGGGATAGTGCTATTAAAAGTATTGGTAACATCCAGCACAATCGATTTTGCAAAGGAAACCAACTTTTTATTTTAGGGCAACTGAATGTTAGCGCTGAAATGAAAGAGGTAGAACATTTGGATTTTAATGATATTGATGATCGTTCTAAACTGAGTCAATTGGTTGAAAAAATTGATAAAGATGTTTCTCATATTATCTTTAACATTATTAAATTAGGTAAAATTCCTATAATAATAGGTGGAGGGCACAATAATGCTTACGGAAATATTAAAGGTTCGGCTCTTGCCAAAGGAAAACCAATCAATGCCATAAACTTTGATGCACACTCTGATTTTAGGATTTTAGAAGGTCGACATAGCGGGAACGGGTTTTCATATGCTTTTGAAGAAGGGTTTTTAAAAAAATATTTTATTTTTGGTTTACACGAAAATTACACTTCAAAAAGCGTCTTGGATATTATAAAAAAAATAGAAGATCGTGTACGTTATAATACCTATGACAGCATAAACATTCGAAAAGAAAAAGATTTCAATCAAGAAATGGCTCTAGCCTTAGAGTTTATAAATGACGACTTTTTTGGAATTGAAATTGACTTAGATTCTATTCCAAATATTGCTTGTAGTGCAATGACTTTGAGCGGTTTTTCAGTAGAGCAACTTCGTCAATTCATTTCTTACTTTGCAAAAAATAAAAACGCAACCTACTTGCATATTTGTGAAGGTGCACCTGATTTAGGTGAAGAAAAAAACAATCATTTGATAGGTAAACTTATAGGATATCTGGTCACCGATTTCATGAAATCAAATGCAATTTAGTCTGTATTTTAGGTGTAGTTTTGTATTTAATTTGTAGTGATTCACCTCCTAAATCCTGTATAAATAATAATCAAAAATAATAATCCTACCTTTGTTGCACTATTTCTGTACTTATTACAGGATACTTAATACCAAAAATATGTTATTCGAAGATTTATCACTTTCTAAAAGTATACAAAAAGCCGTATTTGAACAAGGCTACCTTAACCCTACTCCTATTCAAGAGCAATCTATACCGATAATATTATCTGGTAAAGATTTAATCGGTTGTGCTCAAACAGGAACAGGAAAAACGGGTGCATTTGCCATACCAATTATTCATCAATTACACCGAATTGTTGGTTCTTCAAAAAAAGCTAAACAAATTCGTGCCTTAGTCGTAACGCCTACCAGAGAATTAGCCGTACAAATTGGTCAAAGTTTTGATACTTATGCAAAATACACCAATTTAACTCAACTTACCATTTTTGGTGGAGTATCACAAAATCCACAAGTAGATACTTTAAAAAATGGAGTTGACATTTTAATTGCTACACCAGGAAGATTGCTGGATTTGCACAAACAAGGCTTCATAGATTTGGATCACTTACATGCTTTGGTACTCGATGAAGCTGATCAAATGCTGGATATGGGATTTGTAAATGATGTCAAGAAAATTGTAAAGCTTACGCCAAAAAACAGACAAACCTTATTTTTCTCGGCTACAATGCCAATTGCAATCCGAGAATTAGCTGCAATGTTTCTGACCGATCCTGCAACAGTGAGCGTTTCTCCTGTTTCATCCACTGCTGAAAATGTAGAACAACGGGTCTATTTTGTTGAAAAGGGTGAAAAAAGGAACTTATTATACCACCTGATTCATACTGAGAAACTAACAGATGTTCTGGTATTTTCGAGAACCAAACACGGTGCTGATAATGTTGTAAAAGCGTTGCGAAAAAATAATATTGCCGCTGAAGCCATTCATGGTGACAAATCACAAAACGCAAGACAGCGCGTATTAGATGCTTTCAAAAATAAAGAAGTTGGTGTGTTAGTAGCTACTGATATTGCTGCACGGGGAATTGATATTGACCAATTACCAGTTGTAATCAACTTTGATTTACCTAATATACCTGAAACCTACGTGCACCGAATTGGTCGTACTGGACGTGCTGGAAATGGAGGTATTGCAATCTCTTTTTGTAGTAAAGATGAGCATACATACTGGAAAGACATTCAAAAGCTTATAAAAGTAGATGTGAAAACGGTAAATGATCATCCCTATCATTGGCATTCTGGAAGTCCTGAACTGCCGGCAGGTTCGCAGCAAAAAAATTCTAACCGAAGCGGAGGAGCACATAAATCAAGAAAATCTGAAGTTTCAAAACAAAATAAAAAGCGTTGGTATTAATGTATTGTTACTTCTAGCTATGAAAATGCCTTTTGTTAACAAAACAAAAGGCATTTTTTCTAACAATATTTCATTCAGAATTTTTGACTGTTTCTTTAAAAATGCAACTTTATTTTATTCATCACACTAATTTTTTGATTTATAAGTTAGTATTTTGATAATTTCAAATAATTTGAAAGAATCAAATGGTTTTATAATTATGTCATTGATTCCAACTGAAAGTGCTTCTTCGGTAATTTCTGCTTTATTAAAGGCTGTTAATGCAACTATGGGAATATCAATCCCTTTGAGCCTAATTAGTTTTGTAGTTTCAAAACCATTGATTAACGGCATGTTTATATCCATCAAAATCACATCGAAATTCTCCTTTTCTAAAATTTCTAAGGCATCATAACCATTGTCTACAACACTACATTTATAATTATTTTTTTCAATTGTTTTTTGCGTAATAATTTGATTTATTAGGTTATCCTCCACTACGAGAACATGTATCATTTGAGTAGAACTAATTTCTACTTGAATGCTATTAATAATTTCAGCTGTTCGTTCTAAACTGTATTCAAACGCAATTACAAATTGAAATTCAGTTCCTATACCTACAGAGCTTTTAAGTGAAATATCACTATTAAAAAGCCCCAAGAGCTGCTTTACAATAGAAAGCCCCAAGCCAGTTCCTTGATAATCCGTTTCTTTTCTATTAACTTGAACAAATTTGTCAAAAATCTTATCTTGGTCTAAAGGATCAATTCCAATTCCATTATCCTGAATCTTAAATTCTAAAAAATAAAGCTTGTTCTCCACCTTTACTAAATTAACAAGGATATTTACCGCTCCATTTTTGGTGAACTTTAATGCGTTACTGACTAAATTCATAATGATTTGTGAAAGTCGTAACTTATCTCCAATTAGATATTCTGGGATACGATCGTCAATATTCACAATAATTTCATTGAAATTGGTTTTAGCCAAAAAGGAGAGGGAACTTTTAATCATTTCAATTTCATCTGAAATATTAAAAGTCAAACTTTCCAGCACAATTCTATTATCTTCAATTTTATTAATTTGCAAAATATCATTCACTAATGATAATAAATAACGAGCTGAAAATTTTAAAGAGTTTAAATGCGGACTATCAATTAATTCTTTATGCTCATCCAGCAACATATTAGTAATTCCAACTACTGCATATAAAGGGGTTCGCAACTCATGACTTATTGTAGAAAAAAATTGTGCTTTTAATGCGGATACTTCCTCTATTTTCTCTTTGGCTGCCAAGAGTTCTGTATTAGTTTGAGAAAGTTTTATATTAGCTTTCTTCTTAAAATTATTGTTTTTGAATAAGCTGTATAGTAATAATAATAAAATACAAAAAATTAGAACAAACATTATTACAATGATTTTTGACTTTCGTAAACTTTGTTCTTGTGTCAGTTTCTCCAATTCAATTTTATCTATTTCTCTTTTATAAGCGTCTAATTCTAGATTTATACCCACTAAATTTGCTTTTTCAAGCTTTTCTTTGTTGTATAAATCGTTAGTGATTCTATTATAAAGTGTAAGATTTTGATACGCCTTTTTGTAATCGTTATTTTTCGACAAATGCTTTGAATACTCGAGATAAGAATACGATAAATCAGATTTCTCATTTCCTTGATTTCCATATTTTATGGCTTTTTCAAAAAAAGAACTTGCTGTATCTAGATTTCCTTTATTTGAATGATACATCCCATTTAACAAATTTACTGCAACAGCAGTACTTTCATCTCCTAATGTTTTGTTGTATTTATTGATAAACACTAAACTTGGGTAACCATTTTCAAAAAGACCACTATCAAAATATGCCCAAGCAATATTAATTTTAGTCATGAAAATCTGATTATTATCTGCCAATTTTTGGCTGTAAATCAAAGAGTTCTTATAAAAGTTGATTCCTTTTTCGTATTGCTTTTTCTCAAAACAATAAATATTACCTAAATTATTAAAGATTTTTTTTCTTAAGGTGTCATTATTGGTTTCTTGTGCATAAGAAAGACTCTTGTTGTAGAAAAATATTGCTTTATCAAACTCGGCCATCTCCGCATAATTTGCAGCAATAATTGTATAAGAAATGGCTGTAGATCGTAAATCATTACTTATTATGGCAGAACGAAGTGCTAATTTAGAAACGTTTAGAGATTTTTCAAAATCAGCATTCTTTAAGTAGCGGCTTGCTTTATCGTTTAATTTAGTGATTTCTTGCTGAGAATATGTTTTTGTTTGCTCGAATGAATCTCCGTCAAAATGATATAAACCAAAGGTTAAAATTAAAACAATATGTAGATACTGCATAAACAAATTATATTTATCAAATATACATTTTATTAGTAAAAAATAAAGGAATAATCATAGCATATATATTAAAACAAAATGAATAATTGTATTTTTTTTAAAATGGTATTTTATTAAAAAAATAAGCCATTCGTTTAAATTTTAATAAAAAACCCGTTCAATTACTTGAACAGGTTTATTATAATATGAACATTTAAATATACTTTCAATTCTTATTGCGCTTGCAAAGCTTCATTTTCATTTTCATCGTCACCTTCCCACTGCCCAACAACAGATGTCGCTAATGCATTTCCTAAAACATTTGTGGCACTGCGGAACATATCACAAAAATGATCAATTGGCAAAATTAATGCTATCCCTTCAATTGGAATATCAAACATACCACAAGTAGCGGCAACTACAACTAAACTTGCTCTTGGAACACCTGCTATTCCTTTACTGGTAAGCATTAAAACCAAAAGCATAGTCATTTGTGTTCCTAAATCTAAATCAATTCCGTAGGCTTGAGCAATAAAAATACTGGCAAAAGTCATGTACATCATGCTCCCATCTAAATTAAATGAATAACCCAGTGGCAACATAAAAGATACTATTTTATCTTTAACACCAAAGCGTTCTAACTCCTCTGTCAATTTTGGGAAAACAGCTTCACTGCTCGTTGTTCCAAAAGCAATAATTAAAGGACTCACAATTCTTTTTAGCAACACGGTCATTCTACTTTTTAGAAAAATATATCCAACCACTATCAATACCAACCAAAGGGAAGAAATACCAACTAAAAAAGAACCAAAAAACTTAAAATAGGTAATTGCTAATTCTTGAAAATCTCGTACTGCAAATACGCCAGCTATAGCACCAAAAACTCCAATTGGAGCAAATTTCATCACGTAATTCACCATTTTCAGTACAATGTGTGATGTTTTATCTAAAGCATTTATAACAGGCTTAACATAATCTCCCAATGAAGCTGCGGCTAAACCAAAGAAAATAGAAAAAATTACAATTTGCAATATTTCATTAGTGGCCAATGCTTCAAAAATACTTTTAGGTACAATATGTTCAATAAAATTTTCAAAAGATATATTTTGAGTTTTCGCTGTTACATCAGCTGCAGTGCCCAAATCTATATTTGATAAATTAAGTCCCACTCCAGGTTTTAATAAATTTACAAATAACATCCCTAACAATAATGAAATAAACGAGGCTGTAAAAAACCAACCCATCGCTTTACCACCAATTCTTCCTACTGCTTTGATATCTCCTAATTTTGCAATACCTACAACCAGTGTTGTAAATACTAGAGGAGAGATAATCATTTGAACCAACCTAATAAATATTGTTGCTAATATTTTAACTTTTGTACTAAAACCTTGAGCTGCTTCAACAGATATTGAATTATGGATAACGATGCCAAGAATAGCACCTAGAACCATTGCAATTAATATTTGTCCTGTTAATCCCGAAAAAAAAGATGGTTTTTTGGTTGTTTTGGTATTCATTAAATTGGTTTTTAAATTAAATTTATTTTTTGGTTCCATCCAAATACTTACAAAAGCAAAGTATTTAGTTAACAAACTTACCTTTTCTTTTTTAGGAAATGGAGGCAGGTAAATAATCAGAAAACGTAACTATTAATTATAAATAAGTTTTGTTTATCAAATAAAAATCTGCTAATACTATAGCTGCCATCGCTTCAACAATAGGTACAGCACGAGGTACTACACAAGGGTCATGACGCCCTTTTCCGATCATCTCTTTAATTGCACCTGTATTATCCAATGATTCTTGTTTTTGCATAATTGTGGCCACAGGTTTAAAAGCAATACGAAAATAAATATCCATTCCATTACTAATTCCGCCTTGAATTCCTCCTGAAAGATTAGTTCTAGTACTGCCATTTGCATTAAATAAGTCATTATGTTCACTTCCTTTCATCTGCGATCCATCAAAACCACTTCCAAATTCAAATCCTTTAACGGCATTAATCGAAAGCATTGCTTTGCCTAGTTCAGCATGAAGTTTATCAAAAACAGGCTCACCAAGTCCTAAAGGTACATTTTGAATTACACAAGTTACAGTTCCACCTACAGTATCTCCTTGTTTTTTAATATCTCGAATGTAATCCTCCATTATAACTGCAGTTTCTGAATCTGGACAACGAACAGGATTGTTTTCTATGTTTGAAAAATCTAATTCTTGATATGATTTCTTCAAAAAAATTGGCCCTACTGAAGAAACATAGGCATTAATTTTAATTTCTGACAGCATTTGTTTGGCTACTGCCCCTGCCACTACTCTACTTGCAGTCTCTCTTGCAGAACTTCGTCCGCCGCCACGATAATCTCGAATACCGTATTTTTTTTCATACACATAATCCGCATGGCTGGGTCTGTACTTGTCTTTTATATGAGAGTAATCGTCTGATTTTTGATTAGTATTTGGAATAATGAAACCTATTGGAGTTCCTGTAGTTTTTCCTTCAAAAATTCCCGACAAAAATTGAACAGCATCCGGTTCTTTGCGCTGGGTAACAATAGCGGATTGTCCTGGTTTTCTGCGAGACATTTCAATTTGAATGGCATCAAAATCTATTGATATTCCGGGAGGACAGCCATCAATTATTCCGCCCAACGCCTCTCCATGTGATTCACCAAAAGTTGTTATCCTAAAAAGAGTTCCAAAACTATTTCCTGCCATTGTAATACGTTTTGAACAAAAGTACCATTTTACTTCAAAGTTCAAAAGTTTATACCCACATTTTGGAATAAAGTTTCATTATCTATTAGATATTTATTGTTGTAAAATTAACCTTGTGTTGCATTTCTTAACCTCTTTTTTAATTCTATTCACTAAAAATTCAATTATTTTGATAAACTATAAATTCAAAAAACCATTGAAAAAAAGAAAAGTCGAGTTAGTGGTAATTTCTGATGTACATCTAGGAACTTTTGGCAGTCATGCGAAAGAACTTTACAATTACTTAAATTCCATCAAACCAAAAACGCTTGTATTAAACGGAGACATTATTGATATATGGCAGTTTAGAAAATCCTATTTCCCAAAAGCGCACCTAAAAGTCATTCAAAAAATAATAGGTTTTGCTACAAAAGGAACTAAAATATACTACATCACAGGTAATCACGATGAAATGCTTCGAAAATTTAGCGATATAAACATGGGTAACTTGGTATTAGTTGATAAATTAGTATTAGAACTTGATGGTAAAAAAGCATGGATATTTCATGGTGATGTTTTTGATTCATCAGTACAGCATTCAAAATGGATTGCTAAACTTGGCGGCTTAGGATATGATTATTTAATACTTTTGAATCGTTTTGTCAATTG
>JAYTBZ010000003.1:0-2342 GCA_043736705.1 Flavobacterium sp.
AAGATGGAAATACCAACTTAAATACGGGTTGATTTGGGGACTACTAGTTTCTTTTATAACTGCTGCTTTTGATTTATACAGCATGACTTTTCAAGAGGTGTATTTATCTGAAAAAAACACAATCCGTACCGCATTATTCGTTCTGGCCGGAATATTTGTAGTCAGTTATTTTAGTTGGAAGAAGAAATTAATAAGAGAAAATAGTACTGACTTACCTAACGATAACACCATCAACAAATAAAATAGGCACTTCTTCGACTTCCTTTTCATTGATGGAATTGGCTTTGAAAATGAATTTTTTATCGTACAATTTCCCATCCATGAAAAACGTGAGCATAAATTCGTTATTGAGCGCTAAAACACTTTTTTCAATCATTTCGATTTTCACCACTGAAACCGCTGGGACTTCGACAAAAGCATGACGCAACAACGATGTTTTTTTCATTTCGCCATCAATAGTTCCAAAAGCTTTAGAAACTACCATCACACTTTCAATCAGGTAATCGCTATCGTTTACTAAATAAGCGTACCAAACTTTCTCCATAAAATCGTCGCTCCATTCTTGCACTGCAGCAAAAAATACATTTTCTACTTCCGGGATGATGATGTCTTTTTTCATAAGTTAGTCGTAATGTCTGATGTCTTAAAGTCTTAAAGTCGAGAAAAAACTAAAAAAGGTATTTCGTTCGACTTTAAGACTTTAAAATTTTTGACTAAATTGAGGATTTAAATTGCTCTAAGAAACGAACGTCATTTTCGTAAAACATACGAATATCGCCAATTTGGTATAGCAACATGGCAATTCTTTCGATACCCATTCCAAAGGCAAAACCATTGTATTCTTCTGGATTAATGCCACAGTTTTTCAAAACGTTTGGATCTACCATTCCGCAGCCCATAATTTCTAACCAACCAGTTCCTTTAGTTATTCTATAATCAGTTTCTGTTTTTAGACCCCAATAAATATCAACCTCAGCGCTTGGCTCTGTAAACGGAAAATAGGAAGGACGCAAACGAATTTTTGATTTTCCAAACATCTCTTTGGTAAAATACAAAAGCGTTTGTTTTAAGTCGGCAAAAGAAACGTCTTTATCAATATACAACCCTTCTACTTGGTGAAAAATACAGTGTGAACGAGACGAAACTGCCTCGTTACGGAATACTCTTCCTGGAGAAATCGTACGAATGGGCGGTTTGTTATTTTCCATGTAGCGCACTTGTACAGAGGAAGTGTGTGTGCGCAGCAAAATATCTGGATTCGCTTGTATGAAAAAGGTGTCTTGCATATCACGCGCCGGATGGTATTCTGGCAAATTCAATGCAGTAAAATTATGCCAGTCATCTTCAATTTCTGGCCCTTCTGACACGTTGAATCCAATATTAGAAAAAATGTCTATAATTTGGTTTTTTACCAATGAGATAGGATGACGGGAACCAATGGCTAAAGGTGCAGCCGAACGAGTCAAATCGCCATAAAAACCTTTGATTTCCTCTTTACTCTCAAGTGCTTCTTGAATGGTTTTTACTTTTTCTTCGGCAGAAGTTTTAAGTAAATTGATTACTTGCCCAAATTCCTTTTTTTGATCGTTGGGAACATTTTTAAATTCAGCAAAAAGCTCTTTTAAAAGCCCTTTGCTTCCTAAAAATTTAATTCGGAATGTTTCTAATTCAGCTGCGTTTTGCGTAGAAAAAGCTTGTGCTTCGCCAATATATTCTTTTATCTTATCTATCATTTTCATTCAATACTTGAGAGTGCAAATTTAGCTTTTTTTAGTGATTCGTGAATAGAACTTCGTCCCAAAAAAAGCAAATCATGAACTACATTTTAGAAATTTCTATTTTATAAGTTCTCTTTCAACAAAATAATTTACAATCGCTTCCTTCATTAAAACGGATTGTTCCCCAGCTTTGAGTGCTGGAAGTTCTTCTTTAACTTTATAATGTGGCCATCCTTCCTCATCAAAAAACTCAAATTCATAAAAGCCATACGGCTCAAGCAACCTGCAAATAGCAATGTGCATCAGGTTTAATTTTTCATCTTTTTTGAATTCTCTGTGTACTTTTCCGAGTTCTTGAACCCCAATTAAGTATATTATAGCATCAAGATCTAGATCTTCTCCTTGAGAAAACTGATCAGAAAGTATCGTTACAAGCTGTTCCCAGCGTTCTTTAAGTTGTGTGTCTCTTGACATTTTTTTGAATTATGAATTATGAGTTATGAAATATTAATTCAATAACGTTTACAATTATATTGGGCAAAGATAAGAACTTGAAAATTGGCAATGGTACAGAACAATTCATTTATATTTGCGTTTCTATTTTTTAATGAATTATCATGGGAT
>JAYTBZ010000004.1:0-5115 GCA_043736705.1 Flavobacterium sp.
AAAAGGGCCACACCAACCTTCATTTTTAGAAAAGGAAACCAAACCACCGAATCAATTTACCGAAGCGACTTTATTGCGCGCCATGGAAACCGCAGGCAAACAAGTGGATGATGAAGATTTACGCGAATTGATGAAAGAAAACGGTATTGGGCGACCTTCAACCCGAGCTAACATTATAGAAACACTTTTTAAAAGAAACTATATCGTTCGAAATAAAAAACAAGTTTTGCCTACACCAACGGGAATTCAGTTGATTAATACAATCCAAAATGATTTGGTAAAGTCTGCAGAGTTAACGGGATCTTGGGAAAAGCACCTAAGGGATATTGAAAAAGGAACCTACACTGCTGGTTCTTTTATCAACAATATGAAACGAATGGTAACCACTTTGGTTGATGAAGTTCGTAGCGAAAGCAGACAAGCTACTATTTCGCAAGCAGGAAACATCCAAAAAGAAGTTTCCAAAGTCGAGAAAAAGAAAGCCATTGGAATTTTGGCAGAAGTATGCCCTAAGTGCAAAAAGGGAATGCTTATTAAAGGAAAGTCGGCCTATGGCTGCAGCGATTACAAAACGGGATGCACTTTTTTATTGCCTTATACTTTTGCCGATAAAAAAATATCCGAAAACCAATACTTGCGATTGCTTCAAAAAGGATCTACGGTAAACTTGAAAGATTTTAAAATCAATTCAGGAGCTGTTGAAGGATTGTTGCGTTTTGATGAAAATTTCCAACTCATTTTAGAACAGAAAAAGATTTCTGTAAAAACCATTCCGGACGAATTAACTTGTCCTTTATGTAAAAAAGGAATCATTTTGAAAGGGAAAACGGCTTATGGTTGCAGTAATTATAAATCAGGTTGCGATTTTAAAGTAACATTTGATGTAGTTCGGGTGAAATTAAAAGATCAAAAACCTACTAAAGAATTGGTTTATAGTATATTGAAGGAAAGTGTTTAAATTTACATTCCATACGAGTAATAAAGAGAAAAAGGCAAGCTAAAAGCTTCTTTATGCAATAGAGTAACATTGTCGAGACGCATGCAGCGTGACAAATAGCAAGGATAGACAGCAGTCAATTACAATAATTTGAACTATGAAATAGCACTAATTGCAATCTTTTTATTAATTTTGATAAGTTGTAATCAAGAATAAATTCTGCATCTCATGAAAAACACAATTCTTTTTATCGTTGTAACCCTAATGGTTACTTCTTGCCAAAAATCGGATAAAGTTAATAAAATAACGGAAGCTAGTTGGCTTTTGGGTAATTGGGAAAGCAAGTCCGATGAAGGTACGCTGACTGAGTCTTGGTCAAAAGTAAATGACAGCACTTTTCAAGCAACTTCCTATTTTATTAAAGAAAAGGATACGATACATTTTGAAAGCATCACCTTGCAACAAAAAGGAGAAGTTCTTGTTTATTCTGCTACAGTAATAGGGCAAAACAACGATAAAGCAGTTGCTTTCAAACAAACGAATGAAATTCCACAACAGCTGACATTCGAAAATCTTAAACACGATTATCCCCAAAAAATCACGTATGCACATAAAACTACAGCTGATTTAGGAGTTAAAATTTCTGGAATACAGCAAGGAAAACCTACTTCAGAAGAATTTATAATGAAGAAAATCAAATAAAATTTTAACATTTTGCGCACAAATCAAAACCTTACTCCAAAAAGTAAGGTTTTTTTATGTTCTCAAAATACTGAATTTCAATAGTGAGAGAAATATCTTTAACTTACTATTCATATTTAGTCTAAATAAGTTTTGTTAAACCAAAAGTGGGTTATATATTTGCATCATTATTTTTAATTATTCCAAATAAACGATCATGAAATATATTTTACTACCAACATTAAGCCTATTTTTCAGCTTGACCTGTTTCGCACAAGAATCTGTAAATGCAACTGCTGACAAAAATTTTGATACCGCCATTTCATCAGAAGTTGACACAATAAAAAACAAAAAAGGTGGAGTACTAAGAGAAGTTATTGTTACTGCCAATAAAGAGAAAAAGCCGGTTTCGGTACTACGATCTGGTTTAAAACCTATGGATACACCACAAAGCATTCAAGTTATTGGAGCTGAAATAATAACGCAACAACAAGCCATTCGTTTAAGTGAAGTCATAAAAAACATTAATGGTGTGTATGTAAGTTCGGCTAGAGGTGGCGCTCAAGAATCATTTTTTTCGAGAGGATATGACATGTCTGCCAATAATATGTTTAAAAATGGTTTCCGTTTTAATAGCGGATCTATTCCTGAAGTTTCGTCCTTAGAAAAAGTTGAAGTATTAAAAGGAAGTGCGGCTCTACTTTACGGAAATGTGGCGCCAGGGGGAATTTTAAATATGGTTACTAAAACTCCGTCATTTAAAAAAGGAGGCGAAATTTCAATGCAAATGGGGAGCTACTCTTTTTATAAACCATCCATTGACGTATATGGTCCATTGAATGACATTATAGCTTACCGCTTTACTGGTTCTTATGAAAACTCTGAAAGTTTTAGAGATAATGTAACCAAAGAGCGCTATTACATTAATCCTTCTTTTTTATTTACAGTAAGTGATAAAACTGAAATAATTTTACAAGGAGATTATTTAAAAGACTATTGGACACCTGATTTTGGAACGGGAATCATCGGAAAAAAAATCTTAGACCTTCCAAGAAACCTTTATTTAGGCGCAACTTGGTCTAATGGAGAAACAAACCAAGCAACTGTTTCTGGTTTAGTTACACATAATTTTAATAAAGATTGGAAGTTAAACTTTAATACTTCTTTTCAAAACTATAAAAGAACTTCTAAAGGAACAGAACGAGTGCAACCAACTGCTAATGGTGATTGGAAAAGACCTCTGGGACAAAACAAAAACTTAGAACAAATTATAGGCGAACAATTGAGCGTGCAAGGAAACTTTAAAACAGGACAAATCAAACATCAATTATTTACAGGTGTAGATATGGAAAATTCCTTTTCACAAGCATATACATTTTTGTTTACACCTAATACATACGGTAGTGGAAACCTATTTGACTTTGAAAATTTTAATCAAGGTGGAGCAATCCCAAATGGAACAAATACCCGAATTGTAAAAACAAATACGAACCGTTTTGGCATCTATGCGCAAGATTTAATTTCACTTACTGAAAAATTCAAAGTTCTAGCAGGAATTCGTTGGTCTTGGCAAGAGGCACAAGTAGAAACCACAGACTTGGTTAAAAAAACAATTACTGAAGATAAAAAACGAAAAGATCTCGCCTTCACCCCAAAACTTGGGTTGGTTTATCAACCTACAAAGGATTTGTCAATATTTGCCAGTTACGCAAACTCTTTTACTTCAAATACGGGAACAACAGTAGACTTGAAAGCAATTGAACCTTCCATAATTGACCAATTTGAAGTTGGTGTTAAAAAAGATTTTTGGAGGGGAGCATTAAGCACAAATGTTACTGTGTACCAAATTACAAATAGTAATTTAGCACAAACTGCTGAATTTAAAGCTGATGGTTCTTCTAATACAGATAGTTCAATAAAAGTATTAAGTGGAGAAACCAACAGTAAAGGAATAGAACTTGATATTGTAGCAAAACCAATTGATGGACTAAACATTATCGCTGGATACAGTTACAATGATATGCGTTTTACCAAAACTTCAGGTTTAAAAGGAAGCTTCATTGAAGGTGATCGATTAGCTAGAACTCCAGCAAATACAGCAAATTTAAGCTTTTTCTATACGTTACAATCTGGTGCACTTAAAGGAGTTTCGCTAGGAGCTTTAGGAAATTATATCGGGAAAAGAGTTGGTGGTTGGAACAATCAAGTAGATGCTTCCTTGCCTAATGGCATATTTGACAGAGAAATTCCTTTAGAAGGCTATAACACAATAGACATATCCGTTGGTTATGAATGGAAAAAAATCTCGATCTTGTGCAAACTTTCTAATGTTACAAATGAGTTGAACTACACTGTACACGAAAACTATAGCGTAAACCCAATTGCACCTAGACAAGTACTAACCAGTATACGATATAAATTTTAATTAAACCTTTTATCAAACAAATAGCCTGACTCCTAATTCATTTTATAAATTTTTAAACCATGAAAAAAATTAAAGCAAGAAACTTACACCGTGATTTAGGATATTTTTACATCGGACTCATTATATCGTTTGCATTCTCTGGACTATTAATGAATCACAGAGATTTGTGGCATCCTGAAAAATATACCACCGAAACAAAAGCCATTGAAGTAAAATTGCCTGAAGAAAGTAAAATTGATGAAAAATTTGCCGAAGATTTAGGAAAAAAATTGGGGATCGATGATAAAATGAGGCGTCACAATATTAAAAAAGAAGTATTTAAAATTTCCTTTGAAAACCATGATGTCGAAATTGATATGAAAACAGGAAAAGGAGAAATTGTATCATTTGTAAAAACACCAATCGTCAGTCAGGCGATAAAATTACACAAAAACACTTCGAATTTCTGGATTTACTATTCTGACATTTTTGCAATAAGTTTAATCGTTATTGCTTTGACTGGAACTTTGATGATCAAAGCCGGAAAATTCAGTTGGAAGAATAGAGGTTGGAAACTGGCAGTTGCCGGAGTTATATTTCCATTATTGTTCTTATTTTTATTTTAAAATATAAATAGTAAAAGCCTCGTTACAAAAATAAATTACCCCCAAAAAATAAACATTCTTTGGGGGCATTTTATGTAAAATAATCTACTTATTTAATTTATAAGGGAATTGTAATGGTTCTTAACAGATTTGAATACCGCTTTCTTCCAGTAGTTTAAAAAGAATATTGCTATGATTGGGTTCATATTTTTCGATTCCACTTTGATACCATTCCTCAATCATCGCTACTTGATGTGCTGTATATCCTTCATCATCAATAGGCAATCCAAGTAGACCTGCAATAAGAAAATCCTCTAAAATCATATCTGTAACGATTCGCTGCGGAATTCCATTACAAATTAAGCCATTCATTCGTTCGTATTCTGATCTCCCAGCATTAAACCCAATTATAAATGCATCGTTTTTCATTGCACTATTAAATTCTAAATATGGATTTAAACCAATAGAATAGCCTTCAAAATAATGTT
>JAYTBZ010000005.1:0-2332 GCA_043736705.1 Flavobacterium sp.
GACCTTGGCAAGGTCGCGCTCTACCAACTGAGCTATTTTCGCATTTTCAATTCTTAGAAAGAACCGCGATACTTGTTCTGTATTGCGGATGCAAATTTAGGACATTTATTGAATTAAACAAGCCTTTTTTATAAAAAAATTACAGATTAAAGGTAACGTTCTGATAACCCTAACTTTAAAACAAAATAAATTATTTTCTAGTCAACATTCTTTTAATCTCATTCAATTTCATCAACGCTTCCATAGGAGTAATGGTATTTATATCCAAATTCAAAATCTCTTCTTTTATTTCTTCCAATAGAGGGTCATCCAGATTAAAGAAACTCATTTGCATATCGTCTTGTTCCGCTTTAATTCCGTTCAGCGCATCGCTGGAATGATTTTTTTCTAATTTCTTTAAAAGCTTTTGTGCTTTCAAAATTACTATTTGAGGCATTCCAGCCATCTTAGCCACATGTATTCCAAAACTATGTGCACTTCCTCCTTTTACTAATTTTCGAATAAAAAGCACGGTATCTTTCAATTCTTTAACGGCCACATTATAATTCTGAATTCTAGGCAATGATTCACTCATTTCATTCAATTCGTGGTAATGCGTTGCAAATAATGTTTTGGGTTGCGAAGGATGTTCATGCAAAAATTCCGCAATGGCCCATGCAATAGAAATTCCGTCATACGTACTCGTTCCTCTACCAATCTCGTCCAAAAGGACTAGACTTCTATCCGAAATATTATTCAAAATGGAAGCTGTTTCATTCATTTCGACCATAAAAGTAGATTCGCCCATCGAAATATTATCACTTGCTCCTACTCTAGTGAATATCTTATCAACAATTCCCATTCTCACACTTTCTGCAGGGACAAAACTTCCCATTTGTGACAAGAGTACGATCAAAGCGGTTTGACGTAAAATAGCTGACTTTCCAGACATATTCGGACCCGTAATCATAATCAATTGTTGCGTTTCTCTATCCAAAAAAACATCATTGGCAATATAAGGCATCCCGACTGGTAATTGCTTTTCGATAACAGGATGCCTTCCGTTTTTAATTTCTAGTTCGAATGTTTCATCTAGTTCCGGACAAACATATTTATTTTCGATAGCCAATTGCGTAAAAGAACACAAACAATCCAGTTGTGCCACCAAATTTGCGTTCATTTGAACCGGCTTGATATATGTCGCAATCCAACCGACTAATTGCTCGAACAATTCTACTTCTATCTTATGAATTTTCTCTTCAGCACCGAGTATTTTGGTTTCGTACTCTTTTAATTCTTCCGTAATGTAGCGCTCTGCGTTAACTAAAGTTTGCTTTCGAATCCATTCCGTGGGAACTTTATCCTTGTGCATATTCCTAACTTCAATGTAATATCCAAAAACATTATTAAAAGAAATTTTCAACGAAGAGATTCCCGTCAATTGCGATTCTCGTTTTTCAATTCCTTCTAAGAATTCTTTTCCAGAAATTGATATGGCTCGTAAATCATCTAACTCAGAATTGATTCCTTTGGCAATAGCATTTCCTTTGGCAATAGCCACCGGCGCATCTTGATTTAGAACGGTTTTTATCTTTTCGCGTAACAATTCGCAACTGTGCAAACTGTCCCCAATAACTTTTACGGCTTCTTGCGGACTTTCTAAAGCCAAAGTTTTAATTGGAATAATGGCATCCAACGATTCTTTAAGATAAACTACTTCGCGAGGCGATACTTTTCCAGCAGCAATTTTTGAAATCAAACGTTCTAAATCTGAAATTTGTTTGATTTGATTTTGGATATTTTTTAGAACAGGCTGATTATTTTTTAAATATGAAACTACTTCATGCCTACTTTTTATTTTAGCACTGTCTTTTAGAGGCAATGCTAACCAACGTTTCAGCAAACGGCCGCCCATTGGCGAAAGCGTTTTATCAATAACATCCAACAGTGTTACGGCGTTAGGGTTATAACTATGGTATAATTCCAGATTGCGAATCGTAAAACGGTCCATCCAAACATAAGCATCTTCGGCAATACGTTGAATCGAAGTAATATGTTGCACTTTATTGTGTTGTGTTTCGGATAAATAATATAAAATAGCTCCCGAAGCAATAATTCCTTCTTTCAATTCTTCGATTCCAAAACCTTTCAAGGAAATTGTCTGAAAGTGCTTCGTTAAGGTTTCGAATGCGTAATCTTCTTTGTAAATCCAATCTTCAAGATAAAAACTGTGGTAATCATCTCCGAAAATTTCTCGGAAATCATTCTTATTATTTTTAGGAATCAGAACTTCACTTGGATTAAAATTCTGTAACAGTTTGTCAATGTATTCTGCATTGCCTTGCGCCGTTAA
>JAYTBZ010000006.1:0-11425 GCA_043736705.1 Flavobacterium sp.
TAGAAAATTATTAAGCTCTTTTAAGAATGCCTTTATATTAGGAGTTACTGCAACGCCTTTGAGTTCGAATATCAAACTGCCGATGCACGAAAGCTATGATGAATTAATCGTAGGAGACACCATCAGTTCTTTGATCGATAACGGATTTTTGGCAAAAGCCGTTACCTATAGCTATGATGTAGGTTTGACATCCTTAAAAGTAGGAATCAACGGAGATTACACCGTAAAATCGTCTGATGATTTGTACACCAATATGGCCATGCAGGAAAAATTATTGCATGCCTATACAGAGAAATCACTGGGCAAGAAAACCTTGATTTTCAATAATGGGATCAACACTTCTTTATACGTATACGAAACGTTTAGAGAAGCCGGTTATGCCATTCGACATTTAGACAACACCAGTAATAACGAGGAACGAAAAGATATTTTACACTGGTTTAAGCACACACCAGATGCTATTTTAACGTCAGTAGGAATTTTAACCACAGGCTTTGATGAGCCTACAGTAGAAACCATAATATTAAATAGAGCCACAAAATCATTAACGTTGTATTACCAAATGATTGGTCGTGGTTCCAGAAAATTACCCAATAAAGATACTTTTAGCGTAATTGATTTGGGGAATAATGCAGCCCGATTTGGCTTGTGGAGCGAACCCGTAAACTGGCAACACATTTTTAAATCCCCAGAGTTTTACCTAGAAAATTTACGTGATGATACAGAGATAGAATTGTATTTCAAATACAGTATGCCTCCAGAACTACGTATAAAATTTAGCAAAACCGAAGTCGTAACCTTTGATGTCGATGAAGAACACAAACTCATCATCAAACAAAATTTACGCTCTAAGGAAGTATTAGATCGATCGCTGGAACAACACGCCGCTATGTGCGTAGACAATTCAGATACGCTGCAGGAAGCAAAAGCATTAGGAAAATTGCTAGAAGATGACATCGATTGTCGCATCAAGCGCTATTCTAAATGTTTGAGTCAATGCAGTAAAAATTACCGCGAATGGCTTGTTGACGATTACAAATTGAAACTGGTATTGTTAACCGGGAAAAAATATCGAGAAAAAATAATGAACGAGCCCGATGAAGATTAATTTTTTCTTCTGGAGCTTATCCCGCTATTCGTTACAATCTTTTCAGCCCTGAAAAAAATCAGAACTGAAAAGGATTTTCACTGCTATCGGGGCTATAAAATCCCGTTACAACACCTGTATTGTTTAAAATATAAAAATTCAAAAAAATGCCAAACCAATTCTCTGATTTAGGAATTTCAGCACCATTAGTAAAAGCCCTTACCGAAATGAAAATTGTTGTTCCCACAGAGATTCAGCAAAAAACCATTCCGCTATTGCTTTCAAACACTACCGATTTAGTGGGACTAGCTAAAACCGGAACGGGAAAAACAGCTGCTTTTGGATTGCCTATTTTACAATTAATAGATACGAATGCTACTACTGTTCAAGCAGTTATTTTGGTACCTACTCGAGAACTAGGGCATCAAATTTTTAAAAATCTAGAGCAATTTGCTACATACATTCCAAATATTTCCATTGCAGCAACCTGCGGCGGAATCCCAATCAAACCACAAATCGAAAGACTTGCATTTCCTACGCACATCGTTGTAGCAACTCCAGGACGTTTAATCGATTTAATTCAGCGCAAAGCCATCAACTTAAAAGAAACTAAATTCCTCGTGCTCGATGAAGCCGATGAAATGGTTACCATCCTAAAAGAAAGTTTAGATGAAATCATTGCCGAATTGCCCAAAGAGCACAAAACAATGCTGTTCTCTGCAACCATGCCCGGAACCATAAAGCAATTAGTTCAGAATTACTTGCATAAAAATGTAGTAGAAGTGCGTGCCAACATGGAAACAGTAGGGAATCAAGGCATTGATCACGAATATATTGTGGTAGATCCCATAGAAAAACTAGATGTTTTAATGCATTTCTTAAATTCTAAGGAAGGAGAACGAGGTATTATTTTCTGCAAAACGAAAGCTGCAGTTAATAAATTAGCTAAAAACTTAGCGATTAATCGTTTTTCATCCGGAGCTTTGCACGGCAGTTTGTCACAAGGAATTCGGGATCGCATCATGGAGCAATTTCGTGAAGGACATATCAATATCTTAGTAGCTACTGATTTGGCTGCAAGAGGAATTGACGTTAAGGAAATCTCGTATGTAGTCAATTACCATTTACCAGATGTGTATGAAGCGTATGTACACCGCAGCGGAAGAACCGCAAGGGCAGGAGCAAAGGGGCTTTCATTAACGGTTTTACAGCCGGAAGAAGTAGCTGAAATTGCCGACTTCGAAAAAGAATTGGGAATACGATTTACCCAGTTCAACAAACCTACGGTTGCCAGCATCGAAGAGAACAATACCTTATTATGGGCCAAACAAATATTCAAAACCAAACCCAACCATGAAGTAAATCCAGACTTAAAAAATAAAATAAAAACGATTTTCCATCACTTAACTAAAGACGAATTGATCGAAAAAGTAATAGCTAATTATGTACTTCAAAACAAAAACGAACCTACAGAAAAACCAGTAAAAAGGCAAAAAATGAAATAGTAATATTTTATTTTAGAATAGAAAAACCATTGCAAGACTTGATAAAGTAAGGCAATGGTTTTTTTGTTTCAGATAAAGCCTTAATACGATATTTATTGTAAATAAAATGAAACAGCACTTGTTTCAGATATAATTTCAATACGAGTGAAAGTGTTTAACATCCCTATAGTAAGTACGAAAAGTACTCAATAAATTAAAAGTTCGTTTGATGATTTATAACAGAAATTTACTATATTTGAAAAAACAAAAAGCGAGACAAACCTTCGCCAATCTAACCAAAATCGGGTGTATACACGAATGTTTGTTTCGTATATATACTAGTTACTGGAGACTTGTGCCGAAATTACGCAGATGAAAACAATTAGAAAATAAACATTTGTTTCCGCAGAAAGTTTACAAAGCAGAAGCGTGTAAAATTGGAACTTGCCAGCAGAAACTTGAAAAGTAGAAGTGTAAAAAACATTGCGCCGAAAGTTGCGAGCCGAAAAGCCGAAGCGTGGAAATTGGAATCTGCCTACAGAAACCTGAAAAGCAGAAACTTGATTTTTTTGCGCAGAATTTTAAAGCGAAGAGTAAATAATTGAAAATAATACGTTAAAAATTAAGAACCGAAAATCAGAAACGTGAAAATTGGGTGTTGCCAACAGAAGCGTGAAAAATTTGCGGTTTAATCGTAATTTCGACAAAAACAAGCCTCCAGTAACACACGCTACAAGCAATTTGGGTATTTGGCTTAATTTAAAAATGGTCTTGTATTTGGAATGATTTGGCAAATCCGAAAGATAACGCTTATTTAGCCCCAAACTGCGTGTAGCGCGGGGACGTTGGCAGTAACCGACGCGCAGAACTTAAAAAAAACAATAATGTCTAAAATTGACCAACTAAAATACTTATTAGAAAAAAACAAGTTTTCATACTCTGAATGGGAAAAAAGAGGACTAAATCCATCCGCTTCAGAATTATGTGAATATTTGGAAAATAATTTAAATAGTTGTTTAAATTCATTAATCGACAAGACCGAAAATAACGCTTCACAAAAAGAATTGAAAAAAACTTTGAACTTAAACTTGAGAAGTTTAAACAAATCGAATTTAGACACTGAGGAAAAGGAATTTGTTTGTGATTATTATAATGACTTTTCAAAAATTGTCGAAGTTGACTTTAAAAGTGAACTCAATAATTGGCTTTATGGAACACTCTTAAATTTACTCATAAAAATAACGGACGTAATAAATGGCAAGGAAAAAATCATAGAAACGTTAGTACAAAACTGTACTAAATGTAATTCTAAGCTTGAAACATTTATTCTTGAAAAAAACGAAGAAATTCCAGATTCTGGTTTTTCTATTGTGAGATGTAAATCTTGCAGAGAATATAATTTAATTGAAAAAGGCTCTAAAATTAAAAGATTAAGATTTGGAGAATATGAATTAACTGAACAACTTGCTAAAAAAGACTACGATTTAGAAGGAGCAAAAATCAGACTAAAACAAATTCAATTTTTCAGAAAATAAAAAAAGGCTACTGCCAACACACGCTACAAGCAATTTGGGGATTTGGCTTAATTTAAATATGGTTTTGTATTTGGAAGATTTGGCAAATCCGAAGATAAGGCTTAATTTAATCCCAAACTGCTTGTAGCGCGAGAACGTTAGGGAACAGTTAAACAGCTATACGTTTAAAAAGTCCTCCATGTTTTTTATTATTTCGTTACCTCCGTTTTTACTATCACAATCGGTTATAGCGATACAAAAATCTAAATACAATTCACAAACATTTTTACTGTTTATCAAATTGCAATTTTCAAGGATATAAAATTCGTCCATTTGTTGTGTTTTGTAACCGATTCCCTAACACATGATATAAGAGATTTTCGGCATTAGTGATTATTTAATAATTTGTCTGTACTTGGTATTATTTGTAATGGCCAGAAAGTACAGTTCTTGGCCATTCCGAAAATCCTCTAATATCATCCACCGTTACCAGAAATCTATCAAACAAAATGAAAAAAACACTACTATTAATTTACATCTTCTCGACAAGTTTGACATTTAGCCAAAAAATTTTATTTGATACACTAAAAGTGGATTCAAATACTAAAATCATTGGAAGATATCCCCAGTATGATAAAAAAAGAACTTATGAAAAATTCAATTTTGTAATTGAAGACTCAATTTCAATTGAAAATTTCAAAAAGAACATAAGTCTCGGTGATGAAGTTAAAAATTCAATTGAAAATCCTTGTTTTAAACTCACTATTGTTAAGAATTATGATGAAATTGCATCTTGGACAATAAATCCCACTCAAAAAAGTGCAATGACGCATGACGGTCACACATATAAATTTGACATATCTCAAATTGCCATGCTAAACTCAACAAATCCCTTCGATTATGTTTACGAAATTAAAGAGTTTAAAAGTAAATCGGAATATCAAGAGTATTTAACTGCACAAAAAAAGAATACAACATTCTTATTTGATTATGGACCACAATTTAAATACGAAGGAAGCTTTGAGATAGAATTCAAAAAATCGGAGGAGTTTTCTAGTCCCAAAAAAATCAGTGAATATTTGGAACCATTTATTGAAAAAATTGCCAATAAAAATGAATTCAGTATTTTTTATGAGCTGAATGAAAAAAACATGGGCGATCGCAATCAGTTCACAATGAAAATTCAAGGTTCTAAAAAAATATTTGAGAAGTTGAAACTAAAGAAATTAAAAAACTTGAATTGGCAACCAACAATAGAAGATGCATATTTCTTTTATAGGAAATAGACTTCTGGTAACAGCTACTACAACGGATTTGGGCAATTGGCTTAATGGAAAGTTGATTTTGTATTTGGATGATTTGGCAGATCCGAAAATAGGGCTTAATTTAGTCCCAAACCCGCTGTAGTAGCGGGACGTTACTGGCTAGTTATGCGGAAATTACGCAGGTAATTTCGATTTGGAAATAAAGTTTGTAACTCGCAGAAACTTAAAAATGTAGAAGCGTGAAAATTGGAACTTTCCAGCAGAAACTTGAAAAGTTGTAATCTGAAAAACGGAAGCGTGAAAATGGAAACTTGCCAACAGAAATTCAGAATTGGAATCGGAAAAACAGAAGCGTGAAGTCGAAACTTCCCAACAGAAACGTAAAAAGTTTTGCGCAGAAATTAAAAAAGTAAATAATTGAAAATAAAACGTTGAAAATTACGAGCAGAAATGCAGAAACGTGAAAGTTGGATTCTGCCAACTGAAGCTTAAAATTTGCGGTTTAATTGTAATTTCGACAAAATAACCAGCCAGTAACACACGCTACAAGCAATTTGGGGATTTGGCTTAATTTAAATATGGTTTTGTATTTGGATGATTTGGCAAATCCGAATGATGGGCTTAATTTAGTCCCAAACTGCTTGTAGCGCGGGAACGTTATGTGAGATTGCTAACCGTGTGCGTTTCCAAATAATCCATTACTTCATTTATTGATTGTATTTCATAATAATTAAATAGCTTTTCAATTTTATTAAACCTTTTTTCTCTTACTTTATCTACATTAAATATCCACGTGTAAACCTCGTTCTCTTTTTGATTTTTTTCAACCCAATAAACGAAATCTCTATATTTAGGGGTAACAACCGCAACCTCACATAACAGCGGTTTTGTGCTATTGCCGTTTTGGTCTTTAACTGTAACATTGTTTTGTGCTTTCATAATCTGTCTTAAATTTAAAAATTAGTGTGTTTTTTTTCGGCAACATCACAAAGCCGCAGGACGTTGTGCGATATATTAGAAAACCACGTAGAAAAGAACAAATCGAAAAAATGAAGAAAAAATTTTTGCTATTTATTGGAATGTTATTTATGAATTTTGTCTACGGACAAAATGCAGACGAATTAAACACACAATCAAAAAAATTATTAAATAACAGAAACTACGAAAAAGCTCTTCCAATTTTAAGAAAATCTGCTGAATTAGGTAATGCAGAAGCTCAATATAATTTAGGTTATTTTCTTCAAAATGGAGTTGGAATAGCTAAAAACGAAAAAGAAGCTTTTGAATGGTATAAAAAGTCTTCCGAAAATGGCTTCAACGATGGTCATTATGCAATGATGATGGCTTATGGAAATGGAATTGGAACAGAAGTTGACGGTGAAAAAGCATTTGAATACGCATTAAAGTGTGCAAATAATGATGACGCAACTTGTATGTGGAATATTGTAAATTGCTATAAACAAGGTTTAGGAGTACCAAAAAACACGAATAAAATGCTTGAATGGGCAACAAAATTATCGTTATTAGAAAATCCCGATAATTTAAATTTAAGTGGAAATATAACTTCGACAAGATTAAGTTTAGCTTATTTTTATAGAGATGGTGATAGTTTAGAAAAAGATTATTACAAAAGCTATATTTGGTTTTTAATCTATAATGAGTTTAAAAAAGACTTTTCTATTATTCAACAAAATCAAGTAATTGAAGAAGTTAAAGTGGCAGAAACTAAAATAAACAAAAAGCAACTGAATACCGCTAAAGAAGACGCCGAAAAAATATTTGGAAGAAAATTAATGAATTTTGAAAATCTATACAAAGCAGATTTTTAATAAATACATCGCACAACAGCTAGTAAGCAATAGTTGGGAATTAGGCTTAATTTGAAGTTGGTTTTGTACTTGAAAAAATAGTGATTATCCGAAATAATGGCTTTATTTAGCCCGACCATCGCCTACTAGCGGGACGTTGTGTGTAATGCCCCGAGACCGCATAAAAAACGACAACCAACAAAAAGAACATAAATTACTAACGAAACAAAACTATAGTTCATACATTTGCAACAATGAAAGGATATATTAAAATAGTACTTCTAATTTTGATTTCGTGTTGCTACGTCAACACGGTATTTGAATTTTCGGACATAGAAGAGAAATCTAATTTCGAAAATGAAAGTCATATTTATATCCAAAAATTTGAAAATGATTCTTTTTCAAATAATATAACACAAAATGTTACGGATTGTAAAATCAATTGGGACAATACAGTTCCATTGCATTTGAACGGATTTTTATCCGTATCTTCTAAATGTGTTTCATTTTACAAAAACTCATTCTTTCCAAAACAGGATAAGCTTTTTATTCTGTATTCTTCCTATTTGATTTGATAATTTTCTGACTTAACTTTTTTAAGCAATTGCAACGCAGTTGTCAATTTTACTATTTCAGAACAATTTTATTTAAATCAAAATGAAAAAACTATTCATTCTGTTGTTATTTCCAATTATAGCAACAGCTCAAAACACATTTAAAGCCATCGTCATAAATGAAAAAACCAAAGAAGCGGTTGACAGCGTTTCTGTATTTCTAAACGGAACTCAAAACGGTTCTACAACCAACGAAAAAGGTTTTGTAGTACTTGAAAACATTCCGAGCGGGAAACAAACTATTGTTTTCAGCTCTTTTGGTTATCGAAAAGTGGAAAGAAATATTTTATTTCCTCAAAATGATACTATTGAAATTTTCCTAGAACCCACTTCGGAAGAATTGGACGAGGTTAAGGTAACTTCAACAAGAAGTAGCCGAACAATAAAAAACACTCCAACCCGAATTGAAGTTATTTCTGGTGAAGAATTGGAAGAAAAATCTTCGATGCAACCCGGAAACATCAAAATGATACTTACTGAAAGTACCGGTATTCAAACCCAACAAACCTCACAAGTTTCGGGAAGTGCAAGTATTCGTATTCAAGGGTTAGATGGAAAATATACACAACTTTTGCAAGACGGATTCCCTTTATATTCGGGTTTTGCTAGTGGATTGAGTATTTTACAAATTCCACCACTCAATTTAAAACGTGTCGAAGTTATCAAAGGTTCTACCTCTACGCTTTATGGTGGTGGAGCAATTGCGGGATTAATAAACCTGATTACAAAAGAGCCAACCGATAAAAGAGAGATTTCATTTTTAGCAAACATTAATCAAACTCAGGCATTAGATTTAAGCGGTTTTTATGCGGAAAAATACGGAAAATCAGGTCTTACTATGTATGTTTCAAGTAACTTTCAAAACGCCAATGATGTAAATAAAGACGGTTTTTCGGATATTCCGCAATTTGAGAGATATACTATAAGTCCAAAATTTATTTATTATCCAAACGAAAAAACAACTTTTAGTTTTGGTGTCAACGCAGGAATTGAAAAACGAATTGGTGGAGATATGCAAGTGATTGATAACAAACCAGATGCTATCCATACTTTTTTCGAACAAAACAATAGTAATCGATATTCGACACAAGCGAAATTTGAAAAAACATTCGACAATAATAACATATTGACCATTAAAAACAGTGTTGGATATTTTAACCGAAAGATTGAGAAGCAATCCTATAACTTTGAAGGACAACAAATAGCGACTTTTACAGAAGCCAATTATTTGATTCCAAACCAGAGATCAGAATGGAATTTGGGAGCAAATTTAGTTACAGACAATTTCAAGCAAATTAATTTAGTGAAAGACAAGTTGGATTATTACAATTTGGCTTTAGGTGCTTTTGCTCAAAATAATCTGAATATAAGCGATCAATTTATTCTAGAAAGCGGTTTGCGTTTAGACATAACAAATAGAAATAATGTTTTTGTTTTACCTCGTCTATCATTATTGTATAAGATTAATGAAGAATTATCTTCAAGATTTGGCGGAGGATTAGGCTATAAATCCCCAACTATTTTCTCTGAAGAAACCGAAGAAAAATCATTTGAAAATATAAATCCTCTTGATTTCTCAAAAGTAAATCCTGAAAAATCGTATGGATTGAATGCTGATATTAATTATAGAACAACCATTTTTGAAGAAGTGAGCTTTGCCATTAACCAAATGTTTTTTTATACCACTATCAAAAATCCGTTGATTCTTAATCCTGTTCCGTTAACGGTAAATTATGCCTTTGAAAATGCTAACGGAAATATAGCAACCAAAGGTTTTGAAACCAACGTAAAACTCCGTTTTGATGACATTTCTAGTTACATTGGCTACACTTACATTGACGTAAAGAAAAATTTTGACGGTAATTCAACCATAAATCCATTAACGGCAAAACATAGAATAAACGCAAACTTGATGTATGAATGGGAAGAAAAATTAAGAATTGCTTACGAGGTTTTTTATGTTGGAAATCAATACTTGACAAACAATGAGAAAGTTGGTGATTACTGGGTTATGGGAATTTCGACCGAATACAGGTTCAAATATATTAGTCTGTTTTTAAATCTCGAAAACTTTTTGGATAGCCGACAATCGAGATATGAAAATATGTATTCGGGAACAATTCAAAATCCACAATTTAGGGAAGTTTATACTCCAACAGATGGTTTTATATTGAACGGAGGAATAAAAATAAGACTTTAACTATTTGGATATTAGCACTACACACAACACACGCTACAAGCAATTTGGGCATTTGGCTTAATTTAAATATGGTTTTGTATTTGGAAGATTTGGCAAATCCGAAAATAGGGCTTAATTTAGTCCCAAATTGCTTGTAGCGCGGGGACGTTATCACTCAGCTTACACAATGCCTTCCAAAGGATAACATTTTTTTACATATCTGACATTATCAGCATTTTTAAAACCTTTAGATGCTTTTTCAATAGCTTCGGCTACGTGAAGTTTAGCGAATTCAATAAGCCATTCTTCTACTTGTTTAGGAGTTGGCGCAATATTAAATTCTAACTCTTGTTTTTTGTTTAAAATAAATGTTTCCGCTGGTGGAATTTTTGAAATTTCTGTTTTAGTACTCATAATTTGTTTTATGTTAGAAAAGCCGAAGTGATAACAGCTACTACAATCAATAGCGGTATTTAGGCTTTAGTTAATAATTAGTTTGTGTTTGGATAAATTGTGATTATCCGATAAATTTGGCTTCCCAGTCCGCTACTGAGTGTAGTATCAGGACGTTATGCGGGAGTTGTGCGAAATTCGCAGACATAATCAATCCGAAAATAAACATTTGGTTCCGCAAGAAGTATACAAAGCAGAAGCGTGAAAGTTAGAACTTGCCAGCAGAAACTTGAAAAGTTGAAACCTGAAAAGTAGAAGTGTGAAAATCGGAATTTTGACAAAACAACGCAATTTAGATTAAGCAGAAAATAATTTTTTAGTGTTTGAAATATGAAACGGATATTAGCATTTGGATTTTTAAATAGTATAATACAAACTGTATTTTATTCCTTCCTCCTTGCATTAGTTTATTTAACGATAACGCCAAATCAAAAACTAGTTATAGGAACTATATTTCCTTTTATTATACTTGCTTTTTTCATCATCGTATTAATTCAAAACGTGTTAACTTCAATATTAAACAGAAAAACATTTACTTGGATATTTTTTATCTTGTCGGTAGGATTATTTTCGTTACCTATTTTTAATCCATTTAGAATTTGGCTTTCGTTGTTGTTTTGTTTACTAATCGTTTTGATTTTATTAATCCCTATGTTTATTAAGAAGAATTTTATAGCAATTGAAACGAAAAAAGGGAATGAAATTTAGCTGAGATTTGGGCAAGAATTGGGTTTTGTGCCTGCCGCAAATAGGCTGAAAATCGATTAATAATTGGAAATATCAGCTAGAAACAACCCCCGCATAACACACGCTACAAGCAATTTGGGCATTAGGCTTAATGGAAAGTTGGTTTTGGATTTGGGATGATTTGGCAAATCCGAAAATAGGGCTTAATTTAGTCCCAAACCCGCTGTAGTAGCGGGACGTCAGGCTGTGAAAAAACCTCTTTTTTCGATTAAAATCTTCAAATTTCACGACGCTATAATTCAAATAAAGCCTTTTAAGAAGCCGCTTTTTTTAG
>JAYTBZ010000007.1:0-5079 GCA_043736705.1 Flavobacterium sp.
TCTTTGCACTTCATTAATTGACTGCGAAAAAGTAAAATTTTCCGGATCATAAACGTGCTGTTTTTGCTCTGCACCTCTTTCTTTTCTAACCCCAATGAAATTGATACTTTTACGCTTGGTATAATCGACAGCTCTTCTCTCTATATTGTCGCGCTCTTTTTGGTCTGCTGTATTTTCTAGTAATTGTTTGAGCTTGATGTCTTGATTAAAAGGATCGTATTGCGGGGTTATGGTTTCCTCTCCAATAGCATAATTAAAAGGGAGATTAATTTGCCATTTTTGCGGTAATAATTTACCTAAATTCACATTGGTTACAATATTATATTGTTCGGTATCCTCACGATTTCTCTCGTTTGGTCCTTGCTCTAATGTTCCAAAGCCTATGGTGCTCTTTTTACCTGACATAGAAACGGTAGCAAAATCAGCAAAGTTTGTATCCACATTCAATAATGCAGCCATACCACCTTGATTATCCATATCAGCCAAACGCAGTTCATTAAACCAAACTTCCCCTTTGATATCGTTTCGGGTTTCATTGTTTTTAACTCCGACCATAAGAGTACGAACCAATCCAAAATTTGGATTTCCTTTTATACCCAATTTCAATCGATCACTTCCGTCACCATCCGTATTAGCCAGATCGTTATCTGGATAATAAATTCCATCAAGCGGAAGTGTATTCGGATTAATACTCATAGCAAGAATCTTCAATTTGGTCAATAATGCAAGCGATAAATCTATTTCATTTTCCTCTGGCCAAACCAAATCAGCACTCACAGGGGGACAATCTGACGTTGAGGCTGAGGAAGGATTTGTCACTTTTAAAGGAATTTCAATTTGATAGAAATTTTGAGTAAAGTCATTTCCAAAACGGATGAATCCTACCATTTGATTGTCTCTCAATGCTACTTCATTTGGCAATGATTCAGCATGCAAAAACATTTTCAATTTATTGAATTGACGCATATCAATACTTACATTTTTAAAAACGGCTCTAGAATCCTCAGGCTCTAATCCGTTTCCCGAAACTCGTAATGCGAGTGATTGCTCATTTTGATTGAGTACGGTATTGTTGTTGTATAATTGTTCCCGCTGCACTCCTGGTGGAACAACGTAGTTAATAGGACATCTTTGGTTATTTTCTTGGACATTTACTGCTAGAACATCTAGGTTCGTATTGTCATCAGAAACATTAGTGTCATTAAAATCTAGCGTATTAGTATAGCGTCGCCATTCTCCTCTCACTAAATCTAATGCGCCAAAACGAACCGTAACTTGGTCATTAAAATCCGTCATAAACATTCTCATGAAGCGAATTGATCTAAAATCAGAAATATTCCCTATCGTATTTTCTGGTTGTGAAACTGGTATTTTAAACTGCATCCATCTCGCATCGGTAACAGAACCATCTGGTAAAGTCACTTGCGTATTTCTAATATCTGTAATGTAATTTTGCCCCACACTCATGTTAGGTTGCACATTAATGCTATATTCATAATATGCATTGATGGTGTTCATGGTATTGTCCCTGTTAATATCTTCTACATCAGGAACGGTTGTTGAACCTCTGTTTGGGTCTGTAATGTCAACCGCGGAATTTCCGTCGGTGCCATTGTACTGTTTGTAGCGGTCTAAAATTCCACCCGAAGCATTCAAATAAAAAGAATAATCATCTGCCGCAGGATCTAATTCCGATGCAAAATTGGTGTATACAGATCCTTCATTAGTATTAGCCAAACCATCCAGACCAATATCCTGATTCCTTCTATTATCGGCATTAGTATCAAACGCATAAATTAACGACTGAGAAGCCGGAACATCACCCCATAAAGGTTGTGGATTTACTAAAATTTGATCTGGACCAAGTCCGTTTTCATATTGTTTTCTTCCATCTTTCAAAACATCTTCCGAGATTTCTCCTAAATTGAAATAAATTTTCCCCGTGTTGGATTGTGGAATCTTTCCGTTTCCTACATAAGGATCTAACACCCAAAACTGAATGTACTCTACATTACCTTGCTCAAAATTAGTCGAATTTATAGATCGCATGATACCTCCAAAATTTTCTCTTGGATCAACAGCTACAGATGAACTATTATTATAAGGCCCTCTATCAGACGGATAATAACTTAAATCTAGCGTATTTACTACTTGGGACTGCCCTTGAGCAATGTCAGTCAAAGGATATAATTCCTCACTAAAAATTCTTCGGGTGGTGTTAAATGACAAATCCTCATTGGAAATTCCAGAAGGTTTTTGGGCATAAAAAATGGGATCAATTGTGTACCAAGATAATTTGGCTCTTTTAAAACCGTAGCTCAAATCATTAGAATTGGCATTGAAATCATAGGTGCTTAAAGCATTCCGGTCTGGTGTTGATGCCAAGGACCAAGCATAAGGAGAACGCATATCTATAGTGGACTGTGATCCTTCGAAATCATCAACATAAATCGTGGATTCTCCTTCAAACTGATCTGCTTTTGGAGTATCGGGTCTCAAAAAAGCAACTTCTCCTCGCACCGAAAGGTTAGATGGAACATCAGTATCGATATTTGGTAATTTATTTACCAAACGCGTAAAGAATGGCACTTCGGTTGAAAAGTTGGAATTGAATCCAAAAATAGTATTGTTTACTGATTCCTGACCAAAACTAGATTTTTGTGTAAACGGTCGCTCCGTCATCTTAAGGAATGTTCCCCCGACTACAAAATTATCAGAAATTTTATGCTCTACATTAACTCCCATAAATCTTCTGGTTTGTAAGCCAAAAACAGAATTGTTTTCTAAGGATACTTCTATTGGTGTATTAGATGCTTGTAAAGCTGGATCTAAAATCTGAACTCTTCCTAATTGATAGTTCACACTGTAATCGATCCCTTCCACTAAAATTCTTCCTGCAGCGGTGACCACTACAGAACCTTGTGGAACATTCAACGCATTAAGGGGGATACCGTCTCCACCAGATGATTTATACCTACCTCTTAATAAAAATTTATTTTTGTCACTGTCTTGTAATGCTCCTGATTGCGTATTGCGGTACATGCTGCGAAACACATATTTTTTCTGATTTTCATTGTAAGAACTCGTGTTGTTATAATTTTCTCCTGCACCAGTATTTGACAATTTAGAAAATAATAATTCTCCAAAAGGTTCTTTGGTAGTGAAAATAATTCGACCGTATTGCGCATCCATCGTTAAACTGGGTAGAAAATCAAAAAAACCATCTCCACCAGTTTGAGGATCGTTGTTATAATTTAATTTATCAAGATTAAACACCTTCAACAAAGGGGTTTCGGCAATTTTATTCTCCGGATTTGGATTGGAAGGAAAAGGACTTCCAGTCACTTCTGTAATATAATTTAAAGGTGAAGGATCTGTGTAAAGGATGTTAAACCTAAAATCTTCTTGCTTGACTTGATAGGCACCCGGAATTTGATAGATATTCTTCATCATCAGATTCCAAACTGGATTTTTGACATTAGTCAAATTACTTTTCAGCATTTTCAAAATCAAACTCTGAGATATAATAGCTTGCGTTGCAGGTGAATTTCCTGTAACCACAGTTGCATCTACGCCATCATTCCCAAACTCTCCCACTTGGTATACTTGGTCGCCAATGGTGTATTGATAAGCCACCGCCAAAACCTCATCATTAGCCAAACGTTGTTGCAAAGAGATATATCCTAATTGAGGACTAAAGGTATACTCGTTTGGGTTCAGTTTTCGCGCGTTTTCAAGTTTCGAATAATCTTGTCCTTCACTCACCGTAGCATTAAATCCTGAATTTGCAGTGACAATTTCACGAATATTAGGATTCAATAAGCCACCACCGGCCTGAATTAACTCAGGGTTGTATGCATTGTTTTTATTATCGGTTGGAGTATCCAGCCCTGCTGTAAAAAATGGAGGACTTGCTGGAATAGGATCTAAAACAACTACTTCATTATCTGTCAAACCACTTAATTGAGCTTCTCCTAGATCTTGCAAAGCAATAATGTTTCGGAGATTATTATTCGTGGCTACTACTCTATTTTGTTTGTTGGTTACCCAAATTTCCAATCGAGTGATTTGAACTCTGCTGTCAATAAATGGATAATTGACGAGTGACTTATCGTATCTATCTCTAAAATACTGGGATAAGAAAAAGTGTCGGTCACTATCATAATCCAAAGCAAACATATCAAAATCTTGAATTGTTCCTCCGCCTTGAGCTACTAAGCTTTTAGTTTGTGATTTTTGCTCCGAAAAAACACCCGTAATTGTTGTTTTCCCAAATTGCAATTGAGTTTTTACACCAAATAAACTTTGGGCACCTCGAATTAAAGAGCTGTTCAAAGGCATGGATACATTTCCTACTTCGATTTTTTGAATAATGTCGTCTTCAGTTGGTGCGTATTCCAACTTCATTAGGTTTTGAAAGGCAAATGTTGATTGCGTATCATAATTTGCGTTGACGCTCAATCGGGTTCCTACTTTACCCATCAAACTCATACTAATTCTTTGATCAAAATCAAATGACAGATTTGATCTGTTGCGAGGTGAAAACGAGGGATTATCTTGTTTTGTATACCGAATACCCAAATCCATTTCTACAGATCCTGTGGGTTTTACATCAATAGTATTACTACCAAATATAGATTCAAAAAGACCAGATTTTACATAATAACGTGGCAGTAAATCTTTTTTAGCATTTTCGCTGCCTTCTTTTTTTCCTTCAATTGCATCTAGCTTTTTTTTGAAATAATCTCGCATAGATTCTTTCAAAACCAGCTTTTCATATTCTTTTGGGGTCAATATGATGGGGTAATTAATAGAAAAACCATCCAATGAACTTGTATAGATATATCGATCTGAAATGGGGTCATAAATGTAGGAGGAAAGAATACTCTTTGGATTTTTTAGCTGTACTTTTCCAATAGAAAATCCAGTTTTAACAGTGTCCTGAACAGCTGGATTTACTTGGGCTTGCAAAACAAAACCTGACAAAAAAACAAGCAGAAAAATGTAAATTTTACGCATACAAACGTGTTACTTGAATACCTTTATAAATTTTTTAGCGCTTTCTTGATTATGGACTCT
>JAYTBZ010000008.1:0-5070 GCA_043736705.1 Flavobacterium sp.
TAATTAAATTATTTCTTTGGAGTCGTAATCATAAAGTCTTTCAAATAATACGGTTCAAAATAGGCGACATCTACAGTGTCGCTTTTTTTGAATTTTTCGAAGCTCAAAGGACTCATTTCTTTAGCAGAAGGATATACGATTTCGTCAAGGAAAACAAAATTATCTTTTCTTAAAACGGTCTTGCATTTTTCAGCACTATCTCCCACAAAATAAATTGTCCCTTCTAAATCTTCAAAAGAATTCTCTGTAATTATTTCGGCAAGAACTTCTCGCTTACGCTCATAATTTGATGCAAAAACAGCACTATATACTTCCATTCTTCGGGCATCAATCATGGGAATGATTAATCCGTTGGATACGGTTACCTGCGAAGCCAAAGCTTGTAAAGTATCTATAGCAATTAATGGAATATTGAGCGCATAGCACAATCCTTTTGCTGCAGAAACTCCTATTCGAAGCCCAGTATAGGATCCAGGTCCTTGGCTTACAGCTACTGCACTTAAATCCTGAAGCTTAATACCCGCTTCCTTTATGATTTCTTCAATAAAAACATGCAATCGTTCTGCATGAGAATAGCCTTCTTCTGCAATCTCTTTAGAGAAAATTGTTTTCCCTTCTTTTGCTAGAGCTACAGAACAATTCTTTGTTGCAGTCTCAATGTTTAGTATATAACTCAATTTTGGGTTTTGTTTTAAATTAAAAATCACAACCACAAAATTATATTTTATGATTGTGATTTCAAAACTGTTTTTATAGACAATTACTTTTTACTTTCGCCTTTTTTGTCTTTGTCTGTAATTAAAGATACTTTATCCCCCGAATTTAATTCTTTAGAAACGGTATTGTACGGTCCTGTAATGACAACATCGCCTTTTTTAAGACCTGATAAAACTTCTATATTGGTATCGTCTTGAATTCCGGTTTTAATAATTCTAATTTTAGCTTTATCCCCTACTTTTACAAATACGCATTCAAATTTTTTATCGCTTTTAGGCGCAGCTCCTTTTTGTTCTTCATTAGGATCATCTACTTTGATTTCTTTTACAGCAGCGGTATCCGATTTTACAACCACAGAGCTAATAGGCACTGACAATACATTCGATTTCGTTTCTGTAATAATATCAACCGTTGCAGTCATTCCAGGTCTAAACGGAGAATAAGTCTCTGGTTTTCCTTCTAATAAATCAAGGTACGATTCTTTTAGAATTCTAACTTTAACTTTAAAATTCGTTACTTGATCTGCCGTCAAAGCAGAACTTGCCGAATTAGAAATACTCGTAACTGTTCCTTTAAATTGCTTTTTTAGGTACGCGTCAACTTCGACATTTGCATCGTCACCAACTTTTATTTTTACAATATCATTTTCATTAACATCTACTTCAACTTCCATATTGTTTAAGTTGGCCACTCTTAAAATTTCGGTACCCGTCATTTGTTGCGTTCCTAAAACACGCTCACCTAGTTCTACGTTTAACATTGAAATTGTACCATCAGCTGGAGCATAAATGGTAGTACGTCCTAGATTATCTTTGGCTTCATTGACAGTTGCCGAAGCGCTTTGTACATTAAAATAAGCCGTTTGCTTAGCTGCTTTGGCAACTTCATAGGATGCGACTGCTTTATCCCAATCCGACTTTGAAATAATTCCTTTTTCGAACAATGTTCTATTACGGTCGTAACTTGATTTCGATTCTTTGAAAGAAGCATCAGCTTGACTCAAATTTGCTTTGGTTCCTGATAAATTTGAAACAGAACGATTGTAGCCCGAAGTATACAAATCAGGATTTATCTTCACTAGTAAATCTCCTTTTTTAACTACTTGACCTTCTTTTACATTCAAAGAAATAATCTCTCCAGACACCTCCGATGAAATTTTGACTTCAATTTCTGGTTGAATTTTTCCTGTCGCTGAAACCGTTTCCACTATCGTTATTGGATTGACTTGGGCAATTTCAATTTCGGTACCTTTATCTTTATTTCCGATAACACCCGATTTTGAAAGTATTATTAGACCTGCAATGATTACTACTGCTCCACCTATTAGGATATAAATTGTTTTTTTTGACATAATAAATTAGTTTTTGATAAGTGGAATTCCAAAATAGAATTCTAATATTTTAATTTTAAAGATATAATCGTATTTGGTTCTTAGCACATCTGATTGTGCATTAGTAAGCAATGTCTGTGCTTGATTAAAATCAAAGGAATTCATCAAACCGACATCATATTTTTCTTTAGCATAATCATAGGCACCTTGTCTAGCTTCTACCGCAACAATAGCAGATTCGTAAGCATTTAGCGCTCCTTTAGCATCTGCAAAACCTGTAAACACATTTCTTTGCAAGTCTAAATCTTGTTGTTCTACAGCGATTTTTGATCGTTCTAAACTTACTTTAGAACGGTCTACATTGTTTCTAACTGCAAAACCATTAAATATTGGAATCGATAATTGCACCCCAAAAGATTGACCTTTATTATTACTAAATTGATCAAAAAACGGAGCGGGATTTCCTAAAACTCTGGTAAAATTTGGGCTTAAAACATTTTGATTTGATCCTTCAACAAACCCAATTACTGAGGTAGGATTTGTAGTATTAGGAGCAACACCTACAACTCTATCGCTGTAAGCAACTCTTGAACTAAAACTATAGAAGCCTTGTAAAGTAGGTTGAAAAGCGCCTTTGGCAATTGCTACATTTTTTTCTGCAATCTCTAAATTGGTTCTTGCAATCTTTAATTCTGTTCGTCCTTCTTTAGCTTTTTCATAAATAACACGTGGCGTTTGTGCCATAATATTATTTTCATCTTTAATGTCTGTATCATCAACAACATCAAAACTCTCAAAGTCTTTCAGTTGTAATAATTGAGCCAAACTTAATTTTGAAATCAACAAAACATTTTCTGCAGTGATAACGTTTTGATTGTTTGATGCTACAGTTGCTTTTACGTCTAATAAATCCCCTCGCGGAATAGATCCTGCCTTCACTAATTCTTCGGAGCGTGCAAATTGTTTTTGGTTAATTCCTAGTTGTTCCTGCTGTACTTTTAAATTTTCCTTGTTAAAAAGAACTTGCAAGAAAGCATTTGCGACATTCAAGGCCACATCCTCTTGCATTTTTAACAATTGATATTTTGCCGCAACAATAGAGAGGTTAGCTCTGCGCAACGTATTTTGATTTTGCAATCCTTTGTAAATATCAATTCCAACGTTAACTCCCGCAGAGGTAAATTGAGTAGTTTGATTTTGGAGTAAACCCGTTGTGATATCCTGATTCAAACCAATATTCCAAGAATGAGAAGCATTCGCATTCAAAGAAGGGAGGAAATTCCCAAAAGCACCTCTTTTATCAATCAAAGCTGTTTTAGTATCTAACTCCGTTTGTTTGATTGAGATATTATTTTGAATGGCATAATTTACACATTCTTGTAAAGTCCATTTCTTAGACTGTGCCTGCATAATCACGCAACTAAAAACCAGTACTATTAAACTGAAAAAACTTCTTTTTTTCATATATTTTTGAATAAAAGCGCAGTACGACTGCAAACAAATTTAACTTTTTCTAGGAAAGATTTCTGTAAAAAATAGCAACTATTTCAATTCAAAATTATCTATCAAATCATTAGACTTTAGAAATTAGCATTTGTTACAAAAATTAATAAAAAAAGAATTCTTTTATTAATTTAGCTTTTCTAAAACATTTCCAAAAATGCCCAAATTCACATTCAATCTGCTAATACTTTTTTTCATTATTTCTACAACTAGCTGTTCCACAAAAAATAAGATAGCCACTTTAAAACCAGAACCAGACGATGCGACACCCCTAGTTTACGAGAGTATTCCTTCCTACATTAATTTACCAATTAGCGTAAAACTAAAAGACATTGAAAACCAAACAAACACGCAATTAAATGGTTTAATTTATGAGGACACTACTATCGACGATGATGATATTGAAATGAAGATTTGGAAGCTAGCTCCCATTACAATAAAAAATGACAATACTACAAATGGTCAAAAAATCATAACAATATTACCCTTGAAAGCTATTGTAAAATACAAGATTGGCACAAAAAAAATGGGTGTCGAATTATACAATATAAAAGAGTTCAATTTAGATGGAGTGGTAACTTTGATAAGTGAAGTAGGTTTGACCAATTGGAAAATGAACACCAAAACAGAACTTAAATCACTCGATTGGAACGAAAGCCCAACGATGACAGTTTTTGGTAAAAATGTCCCTGTCACCTATTTGATTAATCCAGCTATTGCCCTTTTTAAATCAAAAATTGAAAAGAAAATTGATAATGCCATCGAAAAATCAATGGATTTCAAACCAAATGTTTTGCTTGCTTTGGAAAAAATCTGTGCGCCTTTTCAAATGAGTGATACTTACCAAAGTTGGCTTAGGATTACACCAATCGAGATTTATTCTACCAATGCCAAACTCAAAAATGACAATTTTGTTCTAGATATGGGAATGAAATGCACGATGGAAACCTTGATTGGAAAGCAACCTGAATCTAAATTTAATGCTAACAAAATTATCGTAAAGTCTGTTTCTAAAATACCTCAAGATATTACAGCTAATATTGTAGCCGTTTCGACCTATCAAGAGGCTTCAAAACTAATGACAAAGAATTTTAGCGGACAAACATTTGGTAGCGGCTCTAAATCAATAAAAGTACAAAATGTTGCTATTTGGCACAAAAACGGAAAAATGATAATCGCTTTAGATGTAATAGGAGCCGTAAATGGAACGATTTATTTAGCTGGTTTTCCACAATACAATGACATAACTAAGGAAGTCTTTTTTGATCAATTGGACTACGCTTTGGATACAAAAAATAAATTAATGCGAACCGCCAATTGGTTGGCTCAGGGATTAATTTTGAAAAAGATTGAGCAAAGCTGCCATTACTCCATTAAACCAAATCTTGAAGAAGGTCAAAAAAGCATGATGACTTATCTAAAAAACTATTCTCCGATGCAAGGTGTTTTTGTAAATGGGAAAATGGAAGAAATTCAATTTGAAAAAATTCAATTGACAAATCAAGCTATCATCGCTTTTC
>JAYTBZ010000009.1:0-11274 GCA_043736705.1 Flavobacterium sp.
ATAGCTGCAGCATTAAAGTTGATATCGTCTCCCAATAAAATTTTGTTTGCAAAAAAGTAGGTTTCAAAAGTATTGAAATTTAAAGTGTACGTTATTTTATTGGCAGCAGCTTGATATTTTTCATTAAAACTTTTTACTTCAATCATCATATCTTTCTGCTTGTTAATTTGTTCAATACTTGTAATTTGTTTGTATTGAACCGAACCATATTGAATTTGACTAAAACAACTGCCGCTACTTACTAGAATTAATAGGATGTAATATTTTCTCATTTTATAAAATTTAAACCTTCAAAGATTTTCTTTGAAGGTTTATTAATATTGATTTTGCCAAGCACCATCACAGCCACCAGCCGCGTCTGTTGCTAAGTCTGCATGAAACACAGCTGATTCATAACCTTCGCCTTTGTGTTCTAAGTATGCTTTTAACCAAATTGCATCGCAACGAGATCTCAATACTTCCTCATTTTGAGGTTCTGTAGCATTTGTCTTCTCAACAACAGCTGCTTCTTTAACTTCTTCAGTATTTGCCATACTAGCCCCAGTAAATGCTATCAATGCGATAGCAGTAAAAAACATTTTTTTTATTTGTTTTTTTTTAAAATTGGTTAAATTTATTTGTTATAACAATGTAAACTTGCAAAAAAAAACAAAACGATTCTTACAAGGTTCTATAAAATAGTAATATAAATTTAACAAGTATTATAGTTTTGAAAAGTAAATGTGGTTTGTGAGTTGAAATAATTCTATTGATGCTTCGCAAAGTCTCTCGAATTCCAACCAATTGTAAAGAGTTCAAGCAAAAGAATAGTTTCGTTTTCCTCTTCGACTTACCTTGCAATAGATGACTAAGTCAGAAAATTTTTATAAAGGGATTTGGTTTAGTCACTGAATTTACTATTATTCTAAAATGATTTGTCCTTCAAACTACTAATAATCGCCATTACATCTTGATCCCCCAATCCTTCTTGTTCTGCTGCAGCATAACTGTCATACAATGGATGAATCAGCGGGGAATCGAGTCCAGCTTCTTTGGCCAGTCTTAAATCTTTGACTAAATGTTTCAACGCAAATGCTGCCGGATAAGAATCGTTCAGAATGGAAGGTGTTTTTATATTTGTAATTCCGTTGCCGCAAGCACCTTGATTGATGATGTTGAGCATGTCTTCTTTGCTTACGCCATTTTTCTCGGCAAATAAAACCGTTTCGGCTATTCCTTGAAGATTTAATCCCAATAAGTAATTGATAGCTAATTTAGCCGAACTTGCCACGCCAGGTTCGCCAACGTGAATCGCAATTTTACCCAAAACGTCAAATATGGGTTTCGCTACTTCGAAATCTTCATTTGAAGCACCGACAAGAATAACCAACGTTCCGTCTTGTGCTGGTTTTACACTCCCAGAAACGGGAGCGTCTATGTAATGTACGTGATGTTGGTTGCAAATGGAGTTTAAATAACGCGACGTTTCGGGAGCAACCGTACTCATATTAATAATGGTTTTTCCCGTAGATGCTGCAGACAATAAACCCGTTGGTCCCTCAAAAACTTCTTTTACCGCTGAATCATTGGACAGCATGGTAAAAACAACATTACAAGTTCCCATAAGATCTTGCAAACTGCTTGCTGATTTTGCTCCTGCAGCCAGCATTGGTGCTTCTTTCTCTCTGGTACGATTGAAAACAGTTACTTCAAAACCTGCTTGGAGTAGGTTCACTACCATTGGATTTCCCATGTTGCCAAGACCTGTCCATCCTAATTTTAATGTATTCATGATTTTTGTGTTGTTTATATTATTTGTTCATTATGGGCACAGTTTGCAAAAATGCGCTAACGATTGTTATATATCAGCGCGGTCGGTATCGAAGTCATTGCGAGGAACGAAGCAATCGCATTTAGTTTTTTTATTTACTCCTATTTGTGGGGAATTAATGCTAAAAGATATAATAATCACGATGCAAACGCTAAGATTGTGCTCTAAATTAAAATTCGCACTCCTTACAAATGAGCGCCAGTGGGTGCGATAGAATTTTATATATAGCTCAAAAGTCTAGATAGTAAAAAACCTACAGTAACTCCAATTAACACAGTTAAGATACTTTGCTTGATGTCAATTTTTACAGATTGTTCTTGAAGAAATATGTCATTTTCCATCAGTTGCATTTTGATATCTCTTGTGTCGAATTGTGTGTATTTGATTTTTAAAATTAAATCTCTGTCCTTAAGTTTTATTGGATGGTTTGAACCTGAAAAAGAAAAGTTACTTGAAATTCTTTTTCTATTCAGTAAAACACTTTCAATTCCAAAAATAGAGTTCCAGAATTCTATTTTATTCGAGTCAATATTAAATTCAGCGTATTTCATTTTGTTTTAAGTTTTTTTGTAATGTTTTGTAGCTTTGAGATGGATGGAAGTTCGTAATAGCTCAATTTTCGGCTTTGTATAAAATTGCAGCGAAACAGTTGTTAAACTAAAGCACACACTAGCTTCAAAACCGTTGTTACCCGAGGTTCTTATTCTTTTATTACTATTTTGGCTGTTTCTTTTGCTATTCCAATTGTTGCAATTGAACCACTATTAAATCTCAAAAAATCTGATTCAATTCCATCACTAAATATAACTCCACTAGTTGGCATTAAAGATTCGATGGTTAGACTATTTTGAGTTTTTATAATTCCTGATGTTATTCCTATTTGAGTTCTAACACTTTGAAAAGGTTCTCTAACGGCAAACAACAATTCGTTGTCTTTTAGTTTTGGTCTTTTGGGTTTTAAATTTTTCTCAAACATATTAGCAATACCATAAGACATATTAAAAATTGAACTCAACCAACCAGTTGAACCTGCTGGTGTAGAAACGATTAATCCGCTTGAAGATTGTTCCTCAATATTGTTGTTATACGTTATTTTATATTTTGCAGAAATATGTGTTGATGCTCCAATGAATAAGTCATTAAACGCTAAAAGGCGTTGACCATCATTTAGTTTTGCTTCTGCAAATCGCATAGTTTTTGAATTATATTTATTGGTAATTACATTTTCAACTCCGCCTATAAAATTCGAAATATCAAATGGCAATAAAACACCATCGAATCGTTCTTTGTCTGGATTTACCGCAATAATTGGAATATTCTTTGAGTATTTTGCCGTATTCGCTACAAGTCCATCTTGTCCAATTACAATAATTATTTGATTTTCAGAAAATATAAATGATGGAACAAAATTTCTTTCGACGATTTTATTTTTTATAACTTTTGAAAGTTGTATTTGTAATGACTGTAATGAATTCTGAAAAATTTCATTTTCGATTTCATAATCATCGAAATTACCTCCAAGTCGCTCGATATAAAATTTAGCCTGAGCTTTTGTATTAAAACGTTCAATTAATAATTCAAGACGTGTTTTATTTTTGACAATTATAGCATATTCTTTGCTCATCATTTATTATTTCTCGTTTAATAAAGAATCTAATAAATCTGGACTAATATTTAAGGTTCCAATTTTATCAGCATTTTCGGCGAGTTGTCTGAACGCAAGCGAAATATTAAATTTGGGGTCAGGATTATTATTCAATGCAGTTAAGATTTTCCAATCAATGTCTTTGTATGGTTTCAAAGTTGCTTCAATGACGTATCCTTGAGTTTCGGCTTCTATTTTGTCGTTTTCTGTTTTTTCTTCTATTAAAAGCTTTCTTTGATTCTCTACAGAAATATCTGCTTCAAGTTTCATTTCTCTTAACTTTCTGTCATTTTCAGCTTTTATCACTTCAGATTCCATCTTTTTTTCTGTAATTTGCTTTTGTTTTTCCTCAATTGCAATTTCAGTATTTAGTTCGGTTTCTTTAATTTTTCTTTCTTGTTCTACTGCAAAATTTCGTCTTTCGTAAACAGCTTGGTCAGCTTCTTGTTGCAGTTTTTCTCGTGTTTCGGTTTCTAAAGCTCTTGCCATTTCTGGTGTAGCTGAAATCGCTAAAATATTAGCTCCCAAAATTTCAATACCGAGCATATTTATAGCACTAGAATTTTTTAATCCTTCAATTATACTTTCTTCAATAGTTTTAGCTGAACGAATTGCGTCTTTTAGTTTTATTCCATGAATATAGGAAGAAGTAGCAGTTTGCGCTTCATTTATCAACCGTTGGTTAAGTTTTTCAATATCGTTTTTTTTGTATTGTCCATTATCTTGGACAGTAAAGTCTAAAACATCTGATAAAGTTTTAGGGTTTGTAATTTTATAACTTATTTGTCCTTGAATTGTGACGGTTTGATAATCGTTTGTTGATTCGCTAAAAATAAATGGTAAATCATTACTTCCCATAGGAATTGCAACAATTGAACTATTTGGTGAAAAGTAGAAAAAAGAAAGTCCACGACCTTCTTTTGAAACGGTACCGTTTTTAAAATGCAAAACGTAAGTCATTGCATCAAATTTTATGTGTTTAAATCCAAACATAATTTTTTAGTTCTATTTTAGGTAATTGTTAAATGCTAAGTTTCTTAAATCTTTGTTTACGTTTTGCTGCTTTGAGATGGCTGGAAGTTCGTAAACGTTCAATTTACGGCTTAACGAAAACATGATGCGGAACGATAATTCCACTAAATTCCAGCTATATCAAAACAGCTGTTGTAGGCTGCGTTTTTAGTTGTCAAATACGATTTCAAATGTATTTCTAACATAATTAATGCCATCAATCTTTTTAGAGTATAGTGGTAATTGATTTATGTGAACAATTAATTTCGCATCATTTAAATTTAAAATTCTATTTACGATATATAAACCTAGACCATCCCCATTTTTTCCACTTTGCTTGGCATAAACTCCTGAATATCCTTCACGAAGAACATCATCTAATTCATTTGGTTTTATTTCCATACTAATCATTTCTACGATTAGACTGAAATTATTATTATCTATATTTTCAGAAAAAAGTATTTTCAATTGTGTATTTGGTGAAATATATTTTGCTGTATTATCTATAATATGGTAAAGTGCTACTCTAATCGTTTCAAAATCAAATTTTAAAAGTTTTTCATTATCTTCAACTAAAACATGAACATCTAATTCTTTAAAATCTTGATAAAAAACATGCAAAACTGTTAAAACTACTTTTCTAATATAATGTTGTTGTTTTTGAAGTGTTGCAGAACCGCCATCTAATTTTTTAAAAACAGTAAATTCTGCTTTCATTGCAATACTATTTTTTGCAATTCTTAAGAATGCATCTGCAACAGCGTCAGGATCTTTAGATAAATATGTTTTTATTGTCTCTTTTACTTTTCTGTAATCTTTGCTTAATTTTTCTTCTGGAACTACCACATATAATTCTTGAATATTATGTCCGTTAAAAGAAGTGATGTTATGAATTAGTCTTCGATTATCTGCTTGAATATCTTGAGTTAATTTGTTTTTGATATTATTTATTTCTTGAATTTGTTCAGAATAAATAGTTAACTTTTCTTTGAAATACCTCGGTTTATTTATTAATTCAGAATTAAATGTAATTAAATATGCTATTCCATTTTCAGAAATAATTTTGCCGTGTCTAATTTTTTTACCTGTAAATTCACATTTTTCAATGATTTCTGTTTTACTTTCGCAAAGCTCAAAATAGTAATCTTGTTCTTTGGGTAAATTAGAATAAATAATTACATTGTCTTTATTTACGAGTTTGACATATGTACTCATTAGTTTAATTCTTTACTAAATCGTTCAATTAAACTGATAAACTCATACGGTTCTGCATCTTTTGAAAGAAGAAAATCTACCTTTTGAATTGCATCGTGAAATACATTATGAATTTGCACTGCTGAATAGATTACTACTTTTTTATCTGAATATTTACTTTTTATATTTAGAGCAAGTCCTAAACCTTCATCTTTACATTCTAAAATTTTACCGACTCCTTGAACATCAACAAAAACAATATCACTGTTTTTAATTACGTCGTCATTATAAGATTTCAAGTCAGTTATACTTTTAGTATTAATCCACCCCTCGTTAATAAGAATTTTTACAACCTTAAATTTAGTGTCATCGTCAATAAAAAGAATTGATGTTGACTTTCGCAATTTATCAATATCAATAGTTTCTTTAACTGGTGAGATTTTATCTGAATTCAATTGTTCAGCATTACTTGCAAAATTCACTGTTAAATTGTTTGCGTTATTATTTGTTGGTGATATTTGAGGATTATTCTCGATTTGAAGTGGTGATGTTGTATTTGGACTTTTCTTTTTATAATTTTTGTATCCAATTGTTATTGTAATAATTGAAAATATTGATGCAATTGCTATCTTCCAAAAATCAGGTGTGTCAATAAGAGTTTGTAATGATATAATCATAATTTAAATTTGTTTTTTTTGATGGTTATTTTTTCTTCTTTTTTTTTAACATAGCCTACAACTTGTATATAGGCAAAACAAACCTTCTTAAAAGCATCCAAATACGGCTTGCTTGGCGAAACTTTATTTCGTTTTTATATTTTCTCAAATATATTAAATTTTTCTTACAATTTTTATTGAAAAGAACAAACGTCTTTTTTTATTGTGGTTTGCGTGAGGGAGGGAAGCGGCATCCTTTATTTTCTTTCTTTAAGAAAATAAAGATACAGCGTACCGCCCGACCCAAAGCAGCGAGGAGGAACGACAAAGCTGCTGCAGGGTTACGCCCAAAGGAACAATCTCACGCTGCACCACTCACCACTCACCACTCACTTTTCACGTGCTTTTAATGAAATTTCTAAAAAAAGTATATCTTTAGCCAACTAAAATCAAAACCCAATACCAAAAAAAATGGAAGACCAAAAACCAGACGATTTTAAAAGAGAATTAGGATTACTCGACGGAACCATGCTTGTGGTGGGTTCTATGATAGGTTCCGGGATATTTATTGTAAGCTCGGATATGGTTCGGCAATTGGGATCTGCCGGCTGGTTGCTTGCCATGTGGGTGCTTACGGGAATGATTACGGTAATTGCCGCCGTGAGTTATGGCGAGTTGAGCGCGATGTTTCCTAAAGCGGGTGGTCAATATGTATATATTAAGGAAGCTTACGGGAAACTGGTGGGTTTCTTGTACGGTTGGAGCTTTTTTGCAGTGATTCAAACTGGTACCATTGCTGCTGTGGGTGTGGCTTTTGCTAAGTTTGCAGCCTATTTGTATGCGCCTTTAAGTGATAAGAATATTCTATACGAAATAGGGGATTTTAAACTCAATGCGGCTCAGATTGTTTCTATTTTCACCATAATATTGCTGAGTTACATCAACAGTCGCGGGGTGAAAAACTCTAAGATTTTGCAAACGGTGCTCACGGTTATCAAAATTTTATCGTTGGCAGGTTTGATTATTTTTGGATTTATGGCTGCCAAAGCTGAGGTTTGGGATGCAAACTGGACCAATGCCTGGACTTCTCAAACGTTAAATGTAGAAACGGGTTCGTGGTTGCCTATTAGCGGATCGGCTTTGATATCTGGAATTTCGGCAGCATTAGTAGGTTCGATGTTCTCTAGTGTGGCATGGGAAGGAGTTACTTTCATCGCTGGTGAAATAAAAAATCCAAAACGCAACGTAGGATTGAGCTTGTTCTTAGGAACCTTAATCGTGAGTGTGATTTATATTTTAGCTAATATTATGTATTTGGCGGTAGTGCCATTGTATGAAATTGCTACGGCAGAATCAGATCGTGTCGCTGTTGTGGCTTCGCAAAGTATTTTTGGTTCAGTCGGAACATTGATTATTGCTGTGATGATTATGATTTCGACTTTTGCCTGCAACAACGGATTGATTATGGCGGGTGCCAGAGTGTATTATACGATGGCGCAAGACGGTGTTTTCTTCAAGAAAGCGGCTGAATTGAATCATGCCAGTGTTCCGGCTTGGTCTATCTGGGCGCAGTGTATCTGGGCTTCGGCTTTGTGTTTAACAGGGAAATATGGTGATTTGCTAGACTTTGTGGTGATCATTGTATTGATATTTTATATTCTTACTATTTTAGGAATTTTTATCCTTCGTAAAAAAATGCCAAACGTTGAAAGACCGTATAAAGCATTTGGATATCCAATTTTACCTGCACTTTATATTATCATTGCTTCGGCAATTTGTATTGCGTTATTGTACACTAAAACAAGTACGAGCGGCTGGGGTGTGGTGATTATGCTTATTGGGATTCCAGTGTATTATTTGACGAAAGCGAAGGAGTAATTTATTTTAATTATGAATTATGAATTTTCGGATGTTAATTTTAAATTCCAAATAGGAATTTTTTAGAAATCAATGAAAATCTTTTTAATCCGCTTCAACTGCGTTTCAATGAGGTTGAATGTTAAAAATTAAGAACAAAAAAATCCGTCTCGTTTTCATCACGGGACGGATTTTTTATTAAATCCAGGCTGGTTTGTGGTTGTTTTGAATCTAAATAAATTAATTGACTAAAAACTAATACCTAAAAAAATACAATCACAAGCTTCAACCTGTAAACAATATGCTAGTAGTACGTAAAACGTCTAACTTTGGCAATATATTTTGCTAATCTAATTACTTGGTGGCTGTACCCATATTCGTTATCATACCAAATGTATAAGACAATATTTTTTCCATCTTTAGAAACGATCGTCGCATTACTATCATAAATGGCAGGTTGCGAAGTGCCTACGATGTCTGAGGATACCAATTCGTTATTTAAGGAATACTTAATTTGCTCTACTAACTCGCCTTCCAAAGCGTATTTTTTCATGATAGCATTGATTTCCTGAACCGAAGTTGTTTTTGAAACTTCTAGATTTAAAACTACTAATGAACCATTTGGTACAGGCACCCGAATCGCATTTGAGGTCAATTTTCCTTCTAATGACGGTAACGCTTTTGCAACAGCACTTCCCGCACCAGTTTCAGTAATTACCATATTTAATGCTGCGGCTCTTCCGCGACGGTATTTTTTGTGCATGTTATCAACCAAATTTTGGTCGTTGGTATACGCATGTATGGTCTCCAAATGTCCTTTTACAACGCCTAAGGTGTCTTCAACAGCTTTCAAGATTGGAGTGATAGCATTTGTAGTGCAAGATGCCGCCGAGAAAATATTGATTTCATCGGGGTTGTATTCGTTGTGGTTTACGCCATGTACAATATTTGGAACTCCTTTTCCGGGAGCGGTAAGCAGTACTTTATCGGCTCCTTTAGAAACCAAATGACGGCTCAGCGCTTCGTGTGTAGTAAATGCACCCGTATTGTCAATCACCAAGGCATTATGAATATCAAAGAGAGTATAATCTATTTCTTCAGGTCCGTTTGCCGTGATAATATGAACCGTTGTTCCATTAATAATTAAGGCATTATTTTCAGGATCAGCAGTTACTGACCCTCCAAAATCACCATGAATAGAATCGTAACGCAATAAGGAAGCTCTTTTTTCAAGAGAAACCGCATCGTTTTTGTCACGAGTTACAATGGCACGTAAGCGTAACTGACTCCCTTTTCCTGTTTTAGACATTAATTCTCTGGCTAATAAACGACCAATACGCCCAAAACCATACAATACAACATCTTTCGGTTGAATTTCCTCTGAGTCTTTTGCGTTTTTTAGTTTGTCAATAACAAAATATTTGGCATCTGGATATTTATCCTCTTCCAAACCATATTCATAAGTTAGTTTGCCAATATCTAATTTAGCGGGAAGCAAGTTTAATTCTAAAATGGCTTTTGCAATTTTAACCGAATCAAATACCGAAATTGGTTTACCCACAAATTCAGCTGCATATTCGTGTAAGTTGATGATGTCACTTACATTTCTGTCCAGCAATTGATTACGGAATAATACCATTTCAATGGATTTATCATACCATAAATCGCTGATGATTTTTATGAGTTTTGCTCCTGCGCGTCGCCTGTCAGCTTGTAAAGAAACTTCTTTTTCGTATAAAGTTGTAGTTGCCATTTTGAAAATTTAAGGAAAATAAAGGGTTGTATTTTTTTAAAATTTGCGCAAAAGTACCCATTTCAATCGATTTCGTAGCGTGTTTTATGAATTATTTACGAAATAAAAAAGCCATCTTGTTTTTTCAAGATGGCTTTCGTAAAAGAAAATAGAGGGTTTTTTAAAGAATAACGCGCATAATTTCTCCATTTTTATTAATCATTTCTATTCTGATCGATTGGGTTTCTTCTTTTTTACTTAAAAGTTTAGAGACCGTTTCCACATCGGTCGCTTTTACATTGTCAATGCTTAAGATAATATTGCCAATCAGTTCGTCTTCGTATTGCTTCAAGTTTTGACTGCTGATGCCTTTAATTCGCACACCGTAGTCAATTTTAAATTTCTTTTTGTCAGCAGCTTCAATATTCTCTAATTCGATTCCTTTAAATTCAGCATTAAAAAATTCATTTTTACTTAAGATAACTGGGACAACTTTAGTTTTTCCATCTCGTATAAAGGTTACTTGAATTTTGTCATTTGGTCTTTTGGTATTGATATAACCCGACAAATCAGCAAAAGTAGCCACATTTTGTTCATCTAATTTGATAATCACATCGTCTTTTGTAAGGCCTGCTTTCTCAGCTCCGGAATTTTTAGTAACCTTGTTGATGTAAAATCCTTGGGTTAAACTAAGGCCGTATTCTTTAGAATTCATACTGTTCAATTCGCCACCTTCAACACCCAGAATACCACGTTGTACATTCCCAAATTCCATTAAATCCTCAATTATTTTTCGGGTAATATTCGAAGGAACTGCAAAGGAGTATCCTACGTAAGAACCTGTCATCGATGAAATCATCGTATTGATCCCTATTAGTTCACCACGAGTATTCACCAAGGCACCACCACTATTTCCAGGATTTACCGCAGCATCAGTTTGTATGAAAGACTGTATGCCACTGGTGTCTAAATTTCTGGCTTTCGCCGAAACGATTCCCGCTGTTACCGTAGAAGTCAAGTTGTAGGGATTACCAACGGCTAGAACCCATTCGCCTACTTTTACCAAATCAGAGTTGGCAAATGCGGTGTACGGTAATTTATCATCGGCATCAATTTTTAATAAAGCAATATCCATTTTAGAATCGGTTCCAATAAGTTTTGCTTTGTACGATTTTTTATTATTCAATGTAATTTCAATTTCTGATGCATCTTTAATAACGTGATTGTTGGTTACAATATAGCCGTCTTCTGAGATAATTACACCAGAACCCGTTCCCACTTGTTCCTGAGATTGACCGCCTCTATACCCATAAAAATATTCTAATATGGGATTGCTTACCGTGGTTCGGGAAACATTTTTTACGTGAAC
>JAYTBZ010000010.1:0-5027 GCA_043736705.1 Flavobacterium sp.
ATCGCAACAAATGAAAGATTTATTAAATAAATTCGAAAATAAAGAGCCTGAAATAGTTTTCCATTGGAAAGATGCCGAAACAGAAGCCGAAGGTTGGACAGTCATCAATTCATTGCGAGGTGGAGCTGCTGGTGGTGGAACTCGAATGAGAAAAGGGTTAGATATGAATGAGGTTTTGTCATTGGCAAAGACCATGGAAGTGAAATTTTCTGTTTCTGGTCCCGCAATTGGTGGTGCTAAATCTGGAATTAATTTTGACCCCAATGATCCAAGAAAAAAAGGTGTGTTGCAACGTTGGTACAAAGCCGTTTCTCCATTATTAAAAAGTTATTATGGAACTGGTGGTGATTTAAATGTTGATGAAATCCACGAGGTTATTCCTATGACAGAAGAATGTGGTGTATGGCATCCACAAGAAGGTGTATTTAATGGACACTTCAAACCTACAGAAGCTGATAAAATAAATAGAATTGGACAATTGCGTCAAGGTGTGGTAAAAGTGATTGAAAATCCAAAATTCTCTCCTGATGTTTCCAAAAAATATACGGTTGCCGATATGATTACGGGTTATGGCGTTGCCGAAGCAGTTCGTAATTATTATGCTATTTATGGAGGTGATGTAAAAGGAAAGAAAGCGATTGTACAAGGTTTTGGGAATGTAGGATCTGCTGCTGCTTTTTACTTAGCTGAAATGGGTGCCAAAGTAATTGGCATTATCGATCGAGATGGTGGTTTGATTAATGAAAATGGATTTTCATTTGAGGAAATAAGAGCTTTGTTTCTGGCAAAAGACGGGAACAAATTAGTAGCTAAGAACATGATTCCTTTTGATGAAATAAACCAAAGAATATGGTCTATTGGTGCTGAGATATTTACGCCTTGTGCTGCTTCTCGATTGGTGACACAATCTCAGATAGACAGTTTAATTGCTAACGGACTGGAAGTCATTTCTTGTGGCGCCAATGTTCCTTTCGCTGATAAAGAGATTTTCTTTGGTCCAATAATGGAAGACGTAGATCATAAAGTGAGTTTAATTCCTGACTTTATTTCTAATTGTGGTATGGCTCGAGTTTTTGCTTACTTCATGGAAAAGAAAGTACAAATGACGGATGAAGCTATTTTCTTGGACACCTCAGAAATTATCAAAAAAGCAATCGAAAAAGCGCATGCTTTAAATTCAAGTAAAACCAACATTAGCGCTACTGCTTTTGAAATTGCATTGAAACAATTGACTTAAAATAAAACAGTATTCTTTAATACTTATCGGAACTGGGATTAAGCAGATTTTAATATCTACTTAATCCCTTTCTTCATTTCTAGTTTTAATCGAAAGCAATATTATTTATATTCATGCAGTCGTTTTTTACTCTTGACAATTTTTAGTACTTTTCAACGTTTTTTAGTAATACACTTTTTTAAAATTTAATATACAAATGAGTTCCACCATTTCATCAGATCAAAAGAAATCATTAGCTTTTACTATTCTTTTGTATGCGACAATGTTGTTAATTTTGTTTTTTATACGCTTTTGGCCTCCTGCAAACATCGATCAACTTGCTGGCGGTGGTGGCGGTGGCGGTGTAACTGTAAATTTTGGCGATAGCGACTTGGGTTCGGGTGAGAATTACAAAAGTGAAGTATTAGAAGTAAAAAACCAAACTAAACAAATTCCAACAAAATCAATTCCCGAAGAAGCTATTTTATCACAAGAAAACGGTACTGACGAAAGTGTTGTGATTCCGATTAAAGAAAAAACAAAAAAACCCACTGTTGTAATCAAACCAGAAACCAAACCGGTCGTGGTAAAACCTAAAGTTTCAAATAATACTAATGATGCTTTATCCAGTATACTAAAAGGATCTAATAAAGGTGGCGATGGCGATGACAAAGCAGCTGGAAACAAAGGAAAAGCTAACGGAAGCTTGAGTTCTAATGGCTATTATGGCACAGGTGGATCTGGGGGAGGGACCGGCGGAGGAAATGGCACAGGAACCGGAGTAGGAACGGGTAGCGGATATGGATCTGGAAGTGGTGGTGGAAGTGGAAGTGGCTCTGGGGGAGGAATTGGTTATTCACTAGGAAACCGAAAAGCTGTATCTAAACCAGCACCAAAATATACCTGTAACGAACAAGGAAAAGTAGTAGTGGAAGTTTCAGTAGATCGAAACGGCAGAACTACCAATGTGGTTGCAGGAATAAAAGGAACTACTAATACTGCCAGTTGCTTGCTAGAACAAGCGAAAATCGCAGCTATGAATACAAAGTGGGAAGCCAGTAGCGATGCCCCCGAAAAACAAGTAGGAAAAATTGTTTATAATTTCAATTTGAATTAATGGGCTAACACCTATTACATGTAATAATGACACTTTTCAAAACTTACATGAATTTGCGTGAGGGATAGAAGCAAGTACCGAAGTACTGCGAATAGCCCGACCGGAATAAAAAAAGGGGCCAATCAATATAAAGTTGATTAGCCCCTTTTATTTATTATGGTCACGCCCAAATAATACAGATACTACTTGAGAACTAGTAATGACTTTTACTTGGGACTAGTAGCAATCACAAACTTTAGATTGTTCTTCACTCCTATTTGCAGTACATCAACCAAATCTTGTACTTGCAAATTAAATGGAATACGAACAATAACAGTTTGATCCTTTGCTGAATCCATTTTAGACATTAACTCAGTTTCGAGTTCTTCAAATGAAACGGGCTGCTTGTCTATGTAGAATTTCTTGTCCTCAGTAACGGATAAACTAATGTATTGTTTATTCGTTTTTTCGTTGGATTTAGCTTTTGGTAATGTCATTTTAATAACATTAGGATTAGCCAATGTTGATATAATCAAGAAAAACAACAACAAGAAAAACATAATATCACTTAATGAAGAAGTCGCGACCTCGGCATGAAATCTTCTTTTTCTTTTTATAGACATACTATGATCTTTGAATGATATTTACAAATTCTAATACTTGCTTTTGAATTTTCAGCGCAAAGTTATCAATCTTACCGTTTAATAAGTGATACCCGCTGTAAGCGATAATACCAACAATTAATCCAGCTCCACTACTTATCATTTTTTCATACAATCCTCCAGAAATATTACCAATGCTTATATTCTCTGTTACTGAAATGCTATAAAATATTTTGATAACTCCTGAGATGGTTCCAATAAATCCAAGTGTAGGCGCAATTCCAGCAATAAGCCCCAAGTGCCCTAAGTGTTTTTCCATTTCTCCAATCTCAATATCGGCAGCACGATCCATATTAGACTCAATTTCGACAATTGGCCGTCCAATAACTAGAATTCCTTCCTTAACGATATTACCAGAAGCTGAATTATTTCTTTCTGCAATAGAACGCGCTAAATCGAGATTTCCTAAATTGAGGTTGTCACGAATATCATGCATCAACAAAGAGTCTATCCTAGAGGCTTTGCTGATATACAAATAACGTTCAATAATGATATAAAAAGTGTAGAACAATAATATCCCAATTGGGATAAGCCAAATACCTCCTTTTAAAAGGAATCCCAAAGTGGAAATTTCAGTATTTGGAGCAATTTTTTCAATAACTACATTTGAAGCAGCGTTAGCAATAGTGTCGGCCTGTAATTGTATAAAACTAAACATATAATATTATTGTATTTTAATCATTAATTCTAAAAAAATATTTCAATTTTGCACTAAAGATACTTTTCGATGTACTATTAAACTAAAAAAATTGAAAAATATTTTAAACCACACCTATTTTATTAGCAAATGAACTATCAAGAAACAATAACCTGGATGTTTAATCAGCTCCCGATGTACCAGCTTCAGGGTGCCTCGGCCTATAAGAAAGATTTGACTAACGCCTACCTCCTATCCAATCACCTTAAAAATCCTGAAAGAAGAATTAAGTGTATTCACGTTGCTGGAACAAACGGAAAAGGATCTACATCGCATATGCTAGCCTCTATACTGCAAGAAGCAGGTTATAAGGTTGGTTTATATACGTCACCGCATTTGAAGGATTTTAAAGAACGTATAAAAATTAATGGCCAAGATATTACTGAAGATTTTGTTACTGATTTCATCAACGAGCATAAGACGTTTTTTGAGTCTAATGATATGAGTTTTTTTGAAATGACAGTTGGACTTGCGTTTGATTATTTTGAAAAGGAAAAAGTAGACATCGCAATTATTGAAGTGGGAATGGGCGGAAGGTTGGACGCAACTAATATTATCAATCCGTTAGTATCGGTGATTACCAATATAGGATTAGATCACACACAGTTTCTAGGAAATACTCTTGATGCTATCGCTTTTGAAAAAGCAGGCATTATCAAACCTAAAGTGCCAGTAATCATAGGAGAATATACCCCAGGAACAAAATCTGTTTTTTTTGATAAAGCAAAAGAATGCCATTCAGAGATCTATTTTGCCTCTGATTTAATATCAGAAAACTATCCCTCAGACTTAATAGGTGCCTACCAATTTCATAATAAAAAAACAGTCTTGCAAACCATTTGTGTCTTGAATAGCCATAAAGAATTTATGATTACACCCACAAATACAAAAGCCGGTTTATTAAATGTGGTAAAAAACACTGGACTTCAAGGCCGATGGCAACAATTAAATGCGTTTCCAAAAGTTATTTGCGATACTGCACATAACAAAAACGGGCTTGAGATTGTTATGAATCAAATTGAAAAAGAAGAATTTGAAGTTTTACATGTCGTCTTAGGTGTTGTAAACGACAAAGATTTAAACGAGATCTTGCCTTTGTTTCCCAAAAAAGCACATTATTATTTTTGCAAACCCAATATTCCTCGTGGACTCGAAGCTCAGCAATTACAGCAAAAAGCTGCAATATTCGACCTAAAAGGCGCAGTATATAATTCTGTTTCAGAAGCTTATAATCAAGCGACTAAAAACGCTTCAAAATCTGATTTAATATACGTTGGCGGAAGCACATTTGTAGTCGCAGAAATTTTATAAATTTTTTGTTTTTTACTTGCAAATCTAGAAAAGTGATGTATATTT
>JAYTBZ010000011.1:0-2301 GCA_043736705.1 Flavobacterium sp.
CTCTTTCTCCATATACGATGCCTCAGCGGGATCTGGAAAAACGTATGCGCTTGTCAAAGAATACTTGAAAATTATTCTTGTTGCACCAAAAAATGATGCCTATCGCCACATTCTTGCCATTACGTTTACCAACAAAGCGGTGCATGAAATGAAAAGCAGAATTGTGGGTAGTCTTTCTGAATTTGCTAAAGAGGAACCAAGTGCAAAAGCACAAGATCTAATGCAGGATTTATCCATTGATACGGAATTGTCTATCATTCAAATTAAAACTAAATCACAGCAAATCATTAAGCATATTATTCATAATTACGCTGCTTTTGATATTTCAACAATCGATAAATTTACGCATAAAGTGATTCGGGCTTTTGCGCACGATTTGAATTTACCCATGACTTTTGAAGTCACCTTAGATACTGAAAATTTATTAATTGAGGCTGTTGATGCCATTATTGCTCAAGCCGGAGAAGATGAAACATTAACAAAATTACTCATCGATTTCACGATGGAAAAAACCGATGATGATAAATCATGGGACATCTCACGGGAAATATTAGAAACGGGTAAGTTGGTTTTAAATGAAAATAATAGAAATGAAATTACTCATTTTAAAGGTAAAACTATCGAGGAATTTATCGAGATAAAAAAGAGACTTACAGCTGCCCGCAAAGACTTAGAAAAAGAAACAATTGTTTTTGCAGAAGAAGTATTGTCGTTAATCGAGAAAAACGGAATTGACACCAAATCTTTTTCGGCGGGATATTTTCCAAAACATTTATTGAGTATTCAAGAAGGTAAATTCAACACAAAAAATAAAACCTATCGGGAATTTGATGACATAAAAATCAATAAAACGGCAAAAGATCGAGCAATTATCGAAAACCTTATTCCTGAATTTTTGCAAATTCTATTAAAAGTATATTCGACTTTCGAAAAAATAAATTTCTATAAAGCATTCCTGAAAAATAGTACGCCTTTGTCATTGCTAAATACAGTGAGTAATGAATTAGCCAAAATACAGGAAGAACAAAATGTACTTTCTATATCCGAATTTAATGCCATCATACATCGCGAGATTCAAAATCAACCCGCTCCTTTTATTTATGAACGATTAGGCGAGCGCTACCGTCATTTTTTTATTGATGAATTTCAGGACACTTCCGAAATGCAATGGCAAAACCTTATTCCGCTGATTGATAATGCACTTTCCGGACAGGATGATTATGGAGTAAAAGGAACTTTGATGATTGTGGGTGACCCAAAACAATCTATTTACAGATGGCGTGGCGGAAAAGCAGAACAATTTATCGAATTGAGTAAAGATAAAAATCCGTTCAGTAATCCCGATAAAAGACTCGAACATTTAGATAAAAATTACCGCTCTTATTCACGGATAATCGAATTCAATAATGATTTTTTTAAATTGATATCAAATGAATTTGAGCATTTGGATTACAAAGATTTGTATGAGAATCACAGTCATCAAAAAACAAATGATAAAACGGGTGGTTACGTAAATATTTCATTTATCCCAAAAGTTGAAAAAGCAGATGAAAATAGTGAGGGCTCAAACGATGAGGAGGGCTTGGACAAAACAGATTTATACGTCCTAGCAACATTAATTACAATTCATAAGGCAATTCAGGAAGGTTTTCAGTACAAAGATATTGTTGTTCTGACTAGAAAAAGAAGCCAAGGAATTGCAATTGCAAATTATTTGACGGAGCAAGGAATTCCACTTTTATCCTCAGAGACTTTGATGATTCAAAATGCGACCGAAGTTAGATTAATTATTCATTTATTGAAATACTTGAAAAACAGTTCTGATTTGGAATCTAAAGCAAAATTTCTTCAATATTTAGCACAAAATAGTCATGATAAATTATCCATTCATGATTTTATTGCTCAAGGCATGGCGTTATTTCAGGAAACTGATTTCGAAAATTGGTTGATGAGTTTTGATGTTTCACTTTCGTTTCAAAACATTCGAAAAAAATCATTGTATGAAGCGGTTGAGGTTATCATTTCTAAATTTCTTAATCCAAAAATAAATAATGCTTATGTTCAATATTTTCTTGACATCGTTCTCGAGCGCGAAATTCGGAATCAAGCAGGAATATCTGATTTCTTGAATTTCTGGGATAAAAATGCGGAGAAATTTAGCATCCCGTCTCCGGAAGGCACTAATGCAGTAAGGATTATGACAATTCATAAATCGAAAGGATTGGAATTTCCAGTCGTCATTTTTCCTTTTGCCGAAGAAGATTACACGAGAAAGCCAAAAGATAAGTTATGGCTCAATGC
>JAYTBZ010000012.1:0-5007 GCA_043736705.1 Flavobacterium sp.
ATCAATTATTCGACGTCAGCACTACTAGCAGAAATATGGTTTCAAAATTTTTATCTGGATACAATCTTGATCAACTCAACACGATTCCAGAGGGTTTCAACAATAATCTAATTTGGAATATCGGTCATATTATCGTGTCGCAACAACTATTGGTTTATAAACTTTCGGGTTTGCCCATGATGGTTTCTGATGAATTGGTCGAGAAATACAAAAAAGGAACCAAGCCGGAACACCCAGCAACTGAAGATGAAGTTGAGGAACTTAAAGCTTTGTTGTTTTCTACTATTCAGCAAACCAAACTAGATTACGATGCAAAAATATTTCAAAACTACCACGAGTACACCACATCAACAGGAAATCATGTCCTGAAAAATGCTGAGGATGCCATGGCTTTCAGTAATTTCCACGAAGGACTTCATCTTGGGATTATGACAATTATTCGTAAGTTTCTTTAGGATTTAGGGTAATGAGTATTGGGAGCTTTTTCCCGTCTTCCGTTACAATCTCATAATCAAAACACTTTTTTTCTAAGTCATAAAAGGAGCTTCCTGTGGTCGCTCTTTTCTGTCAAGAAAAAATAGTGTTTTGATCACGAGGATTTTCACTGCTGTCGCGGCTAGGAAATAGTAGCAACAAGGAGTATTCGTTGTAAAACTTAAAATGATCTAAGTCAGAGTTTAAAACTTCTAAAAAGAGAATCATTATTTTGATTTAAATAAATTTATTTCATCCTTAAAAAATCTTCCACTTGAACATATGGCAGCAACAATTCCTTTGGGCCATCAGCATACGAAGCTGCTTCGTATGAATTGTAATACAGCAGTAATCCTTTGTCGGTATAAAAAATATTTTGAGGAAGATTGAATTTTTCATCTTCAAACATCAATCCGGTTGCATTTATGGATTTGTTTGCAGGGATTTTATATTTGGCTCTGAATTTTTTTTCGGCAAAAGCCATAAAAGCATTCTTGTCACGGAACAATGCTAAATTTGGAATCGATTTTCCTGTACTTGGGTCAAAAAGTAAAGAACGCAATCCTTGATAGCCGTGAGCGCCACCAGTGTAAGTGTAATGGTCGATTTCTATATTCAAAACACTTTCGGATTGGTATTTTACACTTCCTTTAATTTTAGCTTCCCAACCAAAGGTGTCATTCGGAAATTCTTTTTGGAGTTTCTCATAGGAATCAATAAAAGAGGCTAGTAATCCTGTGTAATCTGTTGAGATGTATGGTTTCTCGCCAAAATAAACGATCTCTTTCAATACCGAAAACACTTTTTTATTGATGCTGTCTGCTGCAATAAGATTTTTTTTTGCAACAGGAATTTTTACAGTTATTTCAGGACAATTTTGTTTGCAGGGTAAAGTTGTTGTTTTTTGAAAAAATTGGTCTTTAAATGTCAATTCGTTTGAACAACTGGTCATCAAAAAAAAGAATATAGCAAAAACTACAGGGTGTTTCATCTCATAATTGTTAATTATATACAAAGGTATCAACTTGTGGCTTGGTTAAAATAAATTAATGGGTAAATTTGTCACTTTATTTAGCATTAAAATTCAAAAGATATGAAATGAGCATGAATGTAAATTGGTCGCAAGCACCAATCAAAATATGCGAATTACATATGGCCTTTAAAAAACAATAAACTTATACATATGAAATTCAATACAAAGGTTATCCACGGTGGTCAGCATCATGATCCAAGCACGGGAGCAGTAATGCCACCAGTATATCAAACATCAACATTTATACAAACTAGTCCAGGTAAGCCATTAAATCCAGATTACGAGTACAGTAGAGCTGCAAATCCTACAAGAAGTGCGCTTGAAAATGCTTTGGCAAGTATAGAAAACGGAACTCGTGGATTAGCTTTTTCATCTGGATTAGCCGCTACAGATTGTGTTTTGCGTTCTTTTAAAGCAGGTGACGAAATCATTGCTATGGACGATTTGTATGGAGGCACTTACAGGATGTTTACCCGTATTTATAAGGATTCTGGAATAAAATTCCATTTTGTAGATATGAATGACCTTGACAAATTTAAGGCGTTAATCAATGAAAATACAAAGTTGGTTTGGGTAGAAACACCAACTAATCCGCTGATGAAATTAGCTGATATACAAGAAATCGCTGCGATCACAAAAGAGAAAAAAATACTTTTTGCAGTAGACAATACTTTTGCAACGCCTTATTTGCAGAAACCACTAGATCTAGGAGCAGATATTGTCATGCACTCGGCTACAAAGTATTTGGGAGGGCATTCTGATGTTATTGCAGGGGCTTTGATTGTCAAAGACGAAGCGTTGGGAGAACAATTGCATTTTCAACAATTTGCTACTGGTGCTACACTTGGGCCAATGGACAGCTTCTTGGTGCTTAGAGGAATTAAAACCTTGCATTTGCGTGTGGAAAGACATTGTGAAAATGGAGGGAAAGTAGTAGAGTTTTTAAACAATCACCCAAAAGTTAAAACAGTTTACTATCCGGGATTGCCAAGCCATCCGTATCATGAAATAGCCAAAAAACAAATGAGCGGTTATGGAGGAATGGTATCGTTTACTTTTGTTTCGGGTAAAAAGGAAGATGCAGTTGATTTTCTAGAAAAACTTAAAGTATTTACACTAGCTGAATCATTGGGCGGAGTAGAGTCGCTGGCAAATCATCCTGCGCTCATGACACACGCTTCTATCCCAGAAGACAAACGAAAAGAAATTGGTATTACTGATGACCTAGTTCGTTTAAGTGTAGGTATCGAAGATGCTACAGATTTAATCGAAGATTTGAAACAATCATTAGCTTAATAAAGACGAAAAGCCCCAACGCTACTAACAATAGTTTTGGGGCTTATTTTTTTAGAAATTTGTGGAGTATTAGTCTATAAGTAGTAAATGTATCCCACATTGAACCAAAACAACCAATCATTTGCTTTGTTTTCTTTATAAATTTCGGGGTTAGGATTCAATCCATCTACCCAATTGGAGAAGAAATATTGAAAACGTAAATCCACCAATAAATCGCCAGAATCATTTAGTTTATATCGAGTTCCCACACTAGATACAACGGACCAAACCGTGTTTTTTTCTGTAGAAAAACCGAAAGGCCTACCTTCACTTGGAGTTAAATATTTTGGGAATGTAGTGGCGGGAGTTCCAAGAGGACCAAGTGTTGATGAAGCTTTGGCGTCATAATAACTAATTTGGCCACCAAAACTTACAAAGGGAGTAAAACTTCCAGTACGCGCTGTAAAATCACGAATATTCAGGGGAAAATATTCTAACTGCATACCAAAATTAGCTATAGATGTACTTCCAGACATTGCTCGTAATTGCTGCGCATCAAGCGAGGTTTTATTGGGATCTACATATTCTCCAAAATGTTTTAGTTGCGTTTTATTGAATGACAGCTCTGATCTTAATTTAAAATGTTCATTAAAATACGTTCTTGAGGTATAATTGTAATTTGAATCGTAAGTGAAGTTTAAGAAATGAACAATTCCCATTCCTATCCCAGTATTGCCGGCATTAGTTTTAAAATCATAACGCTCACCATAATCAGATTGAAAAGCAATTGGCCCAGCAATTATCCCTATTTCATGAGAAAAACCATCAAATTGTGCATAGGAATGAGCTGAAAATCCAAAAAAGATAAATAAAAGAAGGATTGTTTGTTTTATCATTGGAGTTATCTTTCTAATCATAACAAATATATAAAAACATCAGGTACATTTATAATTATAAATAGAAATTAAAAATAAGCAGTCATATTCTTATTTACTTACGAAAGTGGTAGTCAATTCGTTTAAATTAAGATATCCTAAATACAATTGTTTAAAAATGCCTAATAAAAAGATAATTCTATCTATAAATTACTAAAAAGGGAGTCCGAATATTTTATAAAATGTATCTTTGTCAATTATAACGAAATCGTTTTCTTAATTAATTATAATAATCTATGTCATTAAAAATAAATGATTTTATGGCTCAAGTTGAAGCCAAAAATCCAAATGAACCTGAATTTATACAAGCCGTTAGGGAATTTGCAGAGACTGTTATTCCATTTATCGCTGAACAAAAAAAATATGACGGCAAAAATTTACTTCTAAGAATGTCTGAACCGGAGCGTTCAATCATATTTCGAGTACCATGGGTAGATGACAAAGGGGAGATTCAAGTAAATAGAGGCTTTAGAATTCAAATGAATTCAGCAATTGGACCATACAAAGGTGGAATTCGTTTTCACCACACGGTAAATTTATCAGTGCTTAAATTTTTAGCATTTGAACAAGTATTCAAAAACAGCTTGACTACTTTACCAATGGGTGGAGGAAAAGGAGGGTCTGATTTTGATCCACAAGGAAAATCGGATGGTGAGGTAATGCGTTTTTGCCAATCTTTCATGACAGAATTGTGTAGACATATTGGCCCACAACTAGATGTTCCTGCGGGAGATATTGGAGTAGGAGCGAGAGAAATTGGCTATTTATTTGGTCAATACAAAAGAATAAAAAATGAATTTACAGGAGTTTTGACCGGTAAAGGATTGGCTTACGGAGGATCATTAATTAGACCGGAAGCTACAGGATATGGTGTGGTTTATTTTGCAGAGCAAATGCTAAATACCATTGATCAAAAAATTAAAGGGAAAACAGTTTCGATTTCTGGATTTGGAAATGTGGCTTGGGGAGTAGCTTTAAAAGTAAATGATCTAGGTGGAAAAGTAGTTACTATTTCTGGTCCGGATGGTTATATTTATGACGAAGAAGGAATTTCTGGAGATAAAATAGACTTTATGCTCGAAATGAGAGCAAGAGGTGATAATAGAGCCGAAGCCTATTTAGAAAAATACCCTAAAGCAGTTTTCCATAAAGGGAAAAGTGTTTGGGAAGTAAAAGTTGATATTGCAATTCCGTGTGCTACTCAAAATGAGTTGAACGAAGAGGATGCAAAACACTTAATTGCAAATGGCGTTATGTGTGTAACGGAGGCAGCAAATATGCCATGTACTC
>JAYTBZ010000013.1:0-5004 GCA_043736705.1 Flavobacterium sp.
TATATTCGAAATTACGGAAACTTCACAAGTGGTCAATCAATGGTTTGGAAGAACGGTCATTTATTCGGATCAGCGTTTTGCTTACGAGGAAGCGCAGTACATCATAGAAACGAAGGACGACACGATTCCAGCAGAAATTTCTATTACTGGAACTTCGTATCAAGTTTCAGCAGAAATTGTTGCTGCAACGCTTAAAATGGATGAACTAGCTAAAATTCTTAGAAAACAAAGAATGGCTGATGGGGCAATTACTTTTGATAAAGTAGAAGTAAAATTCAATTTAGATGAAGCTGGTGAACCACAAGGTGTTTACTTTAAAGTTTCGAAAGATGCCAACCATCTAATTGAAGAATTCATGCTTTTGGCTAATAAAAAAGTAGCAGAATTTATTGGTAAACAAAAGAAAACTTTTATTTATAGAATACACGATGAACCAAACGAGGATAAGCTTTTTGCGATGCAGGCTGTTATTGCTAAGTTCGGACATAAAATAGATTTTAAACTAGGTTCTATCTCCCAAGCTTTAAATAAGCTAATGGAAGATGTAAGTGGTAAAAAGGAGCAAAATCTTATTGACACATTAGCAATTAGGAGTATGAGCAAAGCCAAATATTCTACAGATAACATAGGACATTATGGTTTAGCTTTTGAATATTATTCTCATTTTACTTCGCCAATTCGTCGTTATCCAGATGTTATGGTGCATAGATTATTGCAACATTATTTAGATGGAGGAAAATCAGTTGATGAAGAAACGTATGAAACAAAATGTTTACATTCGTCCACTATGGAAGGTTTAGCAACCAATGCAGAACGTGATTCTATCAAATACATGCAGGTTAAATACATGCAAGATCATCAAGATCAAGAATTTTTAGGAGTAATTTCTGGAGTTACAGAATGGGGAATTTATGTTGAAATAATCGAGAATAAATGCGAAGGAATGTGCAGAATTCGAGATATAAAAGATGATTATTACACCTTTGATGAAAAGCAATATGCACTAATTGGAGCCACTTCTGGTAAATTATTACAATTAGGAGATGAAATTTACGTTAAAGTAAAAAATGCCGATTTAGTTAAAAAACAACTGGATTTTAATTTTTTAAGAAGAATGGAAGAACCAATTAAATAAAAAATAAAATCGAAGATTCATGACACGAGTGCTAATGAACTTGCGAAAAAATATCAAAAAATAAATAGTAGAAATATGAGTAAAAAATTAGTAATTATTACGTTGTTATTTTTAGGGCAAATAATAAATGCTCAAGTTACCAGAAATCTAGGAGATTTTGATCAAGTGAAAGTATTTGATAAAATAAATGTAAAATTAATTTCAACTACAGAGAATAAAATAGTTATCACTGGGGATAGAGCAGAAGAAGTGGAAACAATTAATAAAAATGGGGAATTAAAAATTAGAATGCCGTTTCCACAATTGTTATCTGGTGAAGATATTAAGGTTACTTTATATTTTAAAAATATTCAAAGTATCAGTGCTAGCGAAGGAAGTTATGTTTCAAGTGCTGTTAATTTTAAACAAACACTGTTAGATGTTAATGCAAAATCAGGAGCAGAGATTAACATAAATCTAGAAGTTGATAAAGTGAATATAAAAGCCAGTGCAGGCGGAATTGTTTCTGTTTCTGGTAAAGCTACAAACTCAGATGTTGCCATAACTTCAGGCGGTATTCTAAACGCATCAGACTTATACACGAGTCAAACTAAAATTAGCGTTGCAGCAGGAGGAAAATCTGAAATTCATGCAACTACATTGGTTGATGCAAAAGTAAAAGCTGGAGGCTCTATATTTATCTACGGAAAACCAAAACAGATCAATAGAGAAGTATTTATTGGCGGAACTATTTTAGAGAAATAATGGTACTTTGGTTTCTAATTTAGAGTAATAAATTTAAAATTTTAATGATAAACGATATTTTAGCTGGTATTCCTTGGGGAATTTTCTTGAGCATTATGATTGGTCCTGTTTTTTTTATTTTACTAGAAACAAGTATTATAAAAGGATTTAGAGCGGCCTTAGTATTTGATTTAGGAGTTGTACTTGGGGATATTGTCTTTATCGGAATTGCTTATTTAGGTAGTTACAGGTTGATTCAAAGCTTAAAAGACCAGCCGGCACTTTTTATTTTTGGTGGTGTTTTAATGCTTGCTTATGGTATAATTTCTTTCATACAATTAAAAAAAGAAGAAAAAATAAATACGGATATTATTGATAGGGAAATAGTCAAAAAAAACTATTTAAATCTTTTTATTAAAGGTTTTTTGCTAAACATTATTAATATTGGTGTTCTTGGTTTTTGGTTGGCCATCATCATTTCTGTAGGACCAAAACTAGAGATGCAAACCTCTAGAATGATCACCTTTTTTATATCAGTAATAGCTTCTTATTTACTTATTGATTGTATTAAAATTTTATTAGCCAAGCAATTAAAAACAAAACTTACACCAGTAAATATCCTTAAAATCAAAAAAGGAATTAGTATTGTAATGATGGTTTTTGGTATGGTTTTAATTACTCAAGGTTGGTTCCCAGAAGAAAAAGAAATGGTTAAAAAAGCATTTGAAAAAATAGAGAATAAGTAATTTTTAATTTTATTCATGAAATCAATATACACTTTTCTAATAATTCTTTTCAGTTATTGTTGTTTTGCTTGTGAGTGCAATATACCAAGAACAATAGAAGAGTTTACGACATCTGAATATGTTTTTGAAGGAATTATTAGTTCAAAGACTTACAGTAAAGATTCTTTAAAATACACCATTACTTTTGATATCTATAAACATTATAAAAAAGGTGATTATTCACAACAAATAAGTTTCACTTTAACTTTTGAATCTAGATTTAAAAAAATACGTACATCTTGTGATTGGAGTGTTGGTATTAATGAAAAATGGTTAGTTTATGTAAATAGATCAAGTGATGGTGAACTATACTTTTCAAAACACTGTTCAAATTCACAACAAATTAATTTTCCTCCTAATTATCGTTATCAACGTTGGTTGGATAATGCTAGAAATTTAAAATTAGATGATTTTATCTACCAGAATGAATTTAGAACTAATTTTTCTGTTTCTTATGCACCTGTTGATTCTATTTTTAAGAATGGTCTAATAAAAGAATATGATGATAAATATACAGGAGTTTATCTTTTAATAGATAAAGAAGGCAATCTTAAATATGCTAATATTCAAAATCAATTGATTCCAGTTTATGATTCAATTTATAATCTTCAAAAAGATATTCAGATTGATCCAATTGTAAAACTATCAGAATTTACAAAAGATGCAATTGATTTAATCTTAACAGTTAAAAAATGGGAAATACGGAGAATTCCTATTTCTAAGATTCCTGTTTCTTATTTTCAATTTATTGGAATATATTATGACTCAAATGAAAAAAAATGGAAATATGAATTGCGTTAAAATAAATTTTATTTCTTAAAATAAGATTTTTTGTAAGTTCATAATGATTATATATTAATTTCCCTAAAAATTATACATAAGAAACCTTCCAAATCACTTTTAAGGTTTTATAATATTATCTTGAATAGAACGATATCTTTAATTAATTTTTCTTAAAAAATTTGACAAAAAAAAGATGCACATTTATGTATCTCTTTTAAAAGCATCTCCTGAAGTTTAGAGACGAAAATGAGCCATAACTTTATTCAATTTTTTCTAAAAATTAGTCATAAAAAAAAGAGACACATTTCTGTATCTCTTTTAGAGGCATCGTCCGGATTCGAACCGGAGTAGGAGCTTTTGCAGAGCCCAGCCTAGCCGCTCGGCCACGACGCCAATTATTTATTGGTGTGCAAATATAGTAAAAAAGTTAAAAAAGGAAAGCTAATAATTACAAAGTTTTAAAAATTCATAATTCATAATTTATAATTCGTAATTAACTTAACTTCTATATTCTTCCATCTCTATAGTAACTGCTTCAACGTCACCACCAATAGGAGGATTTAGTTTAGAAACCGCCACAATAATCCTTGAAACTTCAGGAATTTCTTCAAAAATACGAGTTATGATTCGGTGTGCCACATGTTCTAATAAGTCGGAACGAATGGCCATTTCCTCTACAACAATATGATTTAAAAGTACGTAATCTACTGTATCTTTTAAGTCATCTGATGTACTTGATTTTCTTAAATCAGTTTTTACTTCTAAGTTTATGGTATAATCAGATCCAATTTTTCCTTCCTCGATTAAGCAACCATGGTAGGAGTAGGTTCTTATATTTTTAAGTTTTATGATTCCCATTATTTTGTTTTTTTGTTTAAAGTGTAAAGTTTAAATTGGAAATGCTAACTTTTCATAGGTTTCAAAGGAAACTGTAAAGATTAAACCTTAAACTTTTTTACCTTTGCTAAAATAAAACAAAAAAATGTCAACTGAAGAAAAATCACTCCATTTTATAGAACAAATCATTGAAGATAGTTTATCAAACAATTTTCCCCAAGATAAATTACGTTTCCGTTTTCCACCAGAACCTAATGGGTATTTACACATTGGTCATGCTAAATCGATTTGCTTGAATTTTGGATTAGGATTAAAGTACAATGCACCAGTTAACTTACGCTTTGACGATACCAATCCTGCAAAGGAAGAACAGGAATATGTAGATGCCATCAAAGAAGATTTACAATGGTTGGGTTTTACTTGGTCTGAAGAACGATATGCATCGGATTACTTCCAACAATTGTACGATTGGGCTGTAAGAATGATTCAAAATGGTACCGCATATATTGACAGTCAATCTTCTGAAGATATGGCTGCGCAAAAAGGTACGCCTACACAACCTGGAGTTGATGGACCTTATAGAAATCGTTCAGTTAAAGAAAATCTGACTCTGTTTGAAGGTATGAAAAATGGTGATTTCCCCGAAGGAAGCCATGTTTTGCGTGCCAAAATTGATATGACTTCGACTAATATGTTGATGCGTGATCCATTGATGTATCGTGTTTTACATCGTCATCATCA
>JAYTBZ010000014.1:0-11231 GCA_043736705.1 Flavobacterium sp.
GGGTCACCAACAATTAAGTTGGACATTTTTTCTTTGAATTTTTCAAGGAATTCATCTGCAATTGCTTCTACAGCTATAAATCTTTTAGACGCTACACAACTTTCACCATTATTATTAATTCGACCTATAACTGCCCATTCAACAGCTTTATCAATATCAGCATCTTCAAGAATAATGAAAGCATCATTACCACCCAATTCCAATACTGATTTCTTTAAATATTTTCCGGCTTCTGATGCTATACTTGCACCAGCCTCCTCGCTTCCGGTTAGTGAAACTCCTTTTATTCTTTTGTCTGCAACTAAAGATGTTGCTCTTTTTCCAGAAATCAAAAGATTAGTATAAAGACCATTTGGCGCTCCAACTTCGTTAAATAAATCTTCAATAGCAATGGCGCATTGAGGAACCATTGATGCGTGTTTTACAACAATTGTATTTCCAACCATAATATTTGGAGCCGCAAAACGAGCCACTTGATAAAACGGAAAATTCCATGGTTGAACGCCCAACAGTACACCAATGGGACTACAACGGACGAGGGCACTTCCAAATTCAGGTTTTAACTCTTTGTCTGCTAAAAATTCAGAGGCGTGAGTGGCATAGTAATCAAAAATATCAGCACTCAATACAATTTCACCTTCGGCCTGAGCAATTAATTTACCCATTTCCAATGTTATTATTTTAGCTAGGTATTCTTTTTTTTCACGCATCAAAGAAGCTACTTTGTGCAATATTTGAGCTCGTTGCTCATAACTAGTTTCTTTCCATGAATTGAATGTTTTTGCTGATTGTGCAACCAACATATCAACAGTTTTATCAGTCATTTCCTCAAAAGAGCGTACAACTTTATTGGTGAATGGATTAACGGTTTGAATAGCCATTACTTGTTATTTGAAAGATTAATTGAATTTTTTTCTGGAGTTATTAAACCATACATCGCTTCATATTGTAAAATAATATGTTTTTCGCCTATAGAATTAAAAAAATCTTCTAGACGTTTAATATGATCTATTGTGAATTGTAGATGCACTTTGAGTGCGTCAGCTAGTTCGTCAGTAACTGCATTTTTAATCAGTACAGGAATAGAAATAATTAGTGCTTTTTCTGTAAAGTAAATTTCTTTTAGTTCCTCTACAAAAATATTTCGACAACCTTCACTAGTTTCAAAAGTTGTTTTATTTGAATTTCCTTTCCCTTTTTCTCGCGTGACATTTTTATCAGTTTTGGTTATGGTACTTTTCATTTGTTTTTATTTTATTGAAAAACATTAGTTCGATATTGTAAAGTTGGTGTTATAATACTTCTAAGGTATTATACAATTACACGTATGTATTATATCTTTCACATATTATTAAAGTAGTTTTTCAAAATCAATCAGGATGAAATTCCTACAATTTCAGAGTTTGTCAAAGTACTTAGTGCATTTATATTTACTATAATAATAGGAACGATTTAAACGATGCAACTCATCAAAAGTGATAGATAAGTAAGTGTTTAGTAGAGGATTTTATAAAAAATATTTCTATTAATCTGATAAATTTCTGGATATTGTGAAATGAAAACAGATTTTGAGTAAAAAAAATCTAGAAATAACAGGAATAGTGGTTGGCCATAAAACAAACCGCAATGAGTTGAAAAATGAGAGCGCTTTATAGGGTATTTTAAGATCGGTAGTGCAAAAAAAACTATAAGTACGGAAATAAAAAAACTTCCTTTTATATGATAAAAAGGAAGTTATAGATTGTAATCAATTTATTTGTGTTGAATGTTTCAAGTAATTAAAAGAACTAGAATAATGCAAGAGGAAATATAATCTATGATTCGTCTTTTGTTGTACGGACTAAACTAATTCCAGATATAAAGAAGATAATTCCTAATATACCATAGATAATTAGTGATTTGACATCTCTTGTTTCGCCTGATGTTCCAGCAAATATAACTGCTGTATAAATAAGACCTCCTATTCCAAGGGCAGTTAATAAAGCTCCAAAGATTCGTTTTAAATTCATGATTTTTAGTTTTTATGGTTTATATTTTTTGTAAGTTTCCTATTATCAACGAATTGTTTTATAAAGAAACTTTTTAAATCATTAGAACCACATTTTAATGTAGTACTAAGTACATCACAAATATATTTCGATTCTCTATCTATAGTCTTACATAATTGTTAATAAAACTTACATCTTTCACACTCTTTGTTTTAAGGAATTAAAGCCACGAATGGATTAAGAGATACTAAACAGATTTTACAATTCAACAAGAGATGAGTTGGATTGCTTTTAATTTTTATACTTTGTATTGCAATTTTTAGTGAAGCAACAAAGTAGTATTAGAGAGCGTGAGGTTAAATTTTTTTCTTCAACTTGAAAACTTGGCTAAATTGTACCATAAATTAATTCAAACCATTTTTTATAGTATCGAATTCTTCTTGTAGTTCAGAGCAAGCTTGCATACAAATTTCTTCTAATTGCGTCACTAAGCTATGAATACTCTCGTTTTTATCTTGCGTTATTGTAAAATCATGAATTTTTTTTGATAGGTTTTCAAAATCTGGATGCATTCCCATAATAGAAAAAGAAGGTAGCATTTTATGAACAGCAGCGCCTAATAAGGTCCAATTCTCTTGTATTAAACTTTGCTTAATTGTACTCAATAGGGTAGGAGTTTGTTCTAAATAAATTGAAATCATCTCCATCATTAGTTCAGGATTTGATTTGGTACGTCGGTTTAAGTAAGTCAAATCAATATATCTTATTTCTACTTTGGAATTTTCATTTTCTTTTAAGGTATCAAGCACTTCTATAATTTTTGGTTTGGATAAAAAGCCTACTATTTTGCTGTGCAGTAGTTTTTCATCAACTGGCTTGACAAGATAATCATCCATTCCTGCTAATTTACATTTTTCTAGATCTACTGTGGTAACATCAGCTGTTAATGCAATAATTGGAATCGATGATTTCATTGTATTTCTAATATATTCAGTGGCTTCAAATCCATTCATTTCTGGCATTTGTAAATCCATAAGTATTACATCAAACTCTTTTTCTTTGACTTTTTCAACAGCTATTTTACCATTTTCTGCAATTTCACAATCAAATCCAAAGTCATCTAATATGGTTTTCATCAACAGCTGATTCAAAGTAATATCTTCAACAACTAGTATTTTCACATTTTTCATTTGCGAATCCAGCTCCATGATTTCATTTTCTAATTCCGCTACAGCGTTAGTTTTTTTGAAGCTTAACATAAAACTAAACGTAGATCCAACATGTAAAGTGCTTTCTACACTAATACTACCGCCTTGGGCTTCGAGCAATTGTTTTACTATTGCTAGACCTAAACCCGTACCGGCATACAATCTAGAAGTTCCACTAGTTGCTTGTTGAAAATTTTCGAAAATACTTCCAATTTTCCCTTCAGATATTCCGATTCCAGTATCCTTAACGGAAAATTTTAATACAATATTTTCGTCATCTTGTTGAAATAAATCTACACAAACAGTAACTTTACCTTTACTAGTAAATTTTACAGCATTACTCACAAGATTTAGAATGATTTGGTGCAAACGAACAGGATCTCCTATTATAAAATCGGGTATTTTATCATCGTATTCTTTAATTAATTGTAAGTTTTTTTCTAAAATTTTAGGTTCAAATAGTTGTAGCATTACAGAAACAGTTGACTTAATTTTGAAAGGAATTTTCTCAAATGTCATTTTCCCTGAATCTACTTTTGCAAGATCGAGTATATCATCTATAAGTACAATTAAAGCATCACCGCTTAATTTGATAGCATTAAGGTACTCATTTTGTTTTGCTGTCAAATCTGTCCTCATAATCACCTTTGTAAATCCAATGATGGCGTTCATTGGAGTACGAATTTCATGACTCATATTAGATAAAAATTGTTGCTTTGCTTGCATGGCACCTTCTGCAACTCTAGTTGCTTTTTCTGCTCTGCTTTTTGCCTGTTCAGCATGTCCTCTTGCAGATTCAGCTGAAATTTTAGCCTCAATTAATTCATTTGCAATACGTTTTTGATCGGTAACATCTCTTGCTACAAGGACTACACCTAATACCTTTTCTGCATCATTTTTATACACTGATCCGTTGAATAGTACCTCAATTAATTTCCCATTTTTTTGTTTCAGAATTAGTGGACTATCGGTCACAAATCCTTTTTCAAAGGCAGTTTGATACACGTCGCGCCCTTGTTGTGAATCGGTAAAATATTTAAAAAAATCAGTTCCTATTAATTTGATTCGGGATATTCCTGTTATTTGTACAGAAGCATTATTTACATCTGTTATTTTCCCTTCGGGACTAACTGCAAATAGTGGATCATGACTGGCTTCAATCAGGCTGATTGTATATTCTGAAAGTAATTTTTCTTCTGTAAGATCGGTATTTAATTTTTTTAGTTGTTCTGCTTGAACCAATAATTCTTGTGTTTTTAAATGTAACTCTACAAAAATAGCCACTTTTGCTTTTAAAATTTCTGGCGAAAGTGGTTTAATCATATAGTCTACAGCACCCGCTTCGTATCCTTTAAAAATTTGTAAAGAATTATCATTACTCGCTGTTAAAAAAATAATAGGTACATGTTTGAGCTTATCAATCTGGCGGATGAGATCTACCGTCTCAAACCCATCCATTAATGGCATTTGAACATCGATTAGTATAATGGCAAAATCTTGTTGGTGTATGAGTATCTTTAAAGCCTCGTTGCCGGAATTGGCTCTAACGCATAAATAATTTCCATTAGAGAGTATAACTTCTAACGCAAATAAATTTTCAGGTAAATCATCGACTATTAAAATTTTTACAGGGCTGTTTATTTTCATTTCAATTGTAAAATATAATTTTTATTCTTGATTAATTCAAAATAATTTTTGCAAAACCAATACCATATTAAATGTATTAATGTTGATATATAAATATGTTTTAAAGCATTTAAATTATTTACTTAACCATACACGCATTAATGATAAAAGTCGGTCTACATCTATTGGTTTTGTAATGTAATCGTTTGCTCCCGCGTCGATACATTTTTGTTTGTCATCTTTCATTGCTTTTGCAGTTAATGCAATTACAGGTAATCTTTTGAATTTAATTTGAGAACGAATTCGTTTCATGGCTTCATAACCGTCCATTTCTGGCATCATAATGTCCATTAATACGAGGTCTATATCTGGATGTTGCTCCAACATTTCCAGAGCATTCTTACCATTCTCTGACTTGATTACTTCAATTTCACGTTCTTGTAAAATTTTTGATAACGCAAAAATATTTCGCATATCATCATCTACTAGAAGTATTTTTTTAGCATGAAATATGGCATCTTTATCGTGTATAGCTGTAATTATTTTTTGTTTGGATTTTGGTAAGTTATTTATTGTACGATGCAAAAAAAGTGCCGTTTCATCCAAGAGGCGTTCCTCTGACTTTACGCCTTTTATAATAATACTTTCAGCATATTTATGCAGCAAATTATTCTCATCTTTAGAGAGTTCTTTTCCTGTATAAACAACAATAGGAGGCATGTTATGCCCTTTAATATCCTCTAATTTTTGAATAAGTTCAAAGCCACTCATATCAGGTAAACCAATATCCAGTATCACACAATCTATTTCATGTTTTTCATACAGTTCAATAGCAGCTGCACCAGTTTCAGCCTCGAAACATTGTACATCACCCGTGCCAATGAGTATTTTCATGGCTTTTCTAGCATTATCATTATCTTCTATGATTAAAAGATTTTTTATTTTTTTATCAACGAAATTTTCGATTCGGTTGAACGCGTCATCAAGGGCTTCTTTAGATATTGGTTTTGTTAAATATTCAACAGCTCCTTCGCGTATTGGCTCCAGCGAACGATCATTTGCAGAAATAATATGCACGGGAATGTGTCTTACGGATGGATTTGATTTTAGCTCCTGTAAAACCTGTTTTCCAGATATTCCTGGTAAACCCATATCTAAAATTATGGCTTGCGGATTGAATTTAGAGGCTAGCACAAGTCCATCTTCGCCAGTAGCAGCAGTTAAGCATTTGAAACCTTTTTTATTAGCTTGTTTTAAAAGTATGTTGGCAAAATTCTGATCATCTTCAATAATAAGTACCACTTTATCCGCAGGACTTAAGTTTGCTCTATCGTCTGGAATGGTAGTATAGTTCAGAAAAGTAGTTTCATTTTTATCTATCGGAATATATTGTCTGGGTTGTATGGGTAAAGTTTTAAAAATTTCTATTTCAGGCTGAATGACCTGTGGAAGCACTAATGAGAAAGTTGCTCCTTTGTTTAGACTACTACTCACAGTAATTTTACCTTCTAATAATTTTGCTAACTCTCGCGATATGGAAAGTCCTAATCCTGTACCGCCATATTTTCTAGAAGTTCCTCCTTCGGCTTGCTGAAAAGCTTCAAAAATGGCTAATTGTTTTTCCTTTGCAATACCAATACCAGTATCCGTAACCGAAATGTTTATTGCTTTGTCTGTATCTGGTTTTACATGAATGGTAACATTACCTTTCTTTGTAAATTTGATGGCATTAGATAGTAAGTTTTTTAGTATTTGATTTAAACGTTGCAAATCAGTAATAATGAATTCGGGCACATTTTCAGCTAACTCGCAGCTAAGAAGCAATCCTTTTTGCTCTGCTAAATGTTTGAAATTTTGTAGTAGTTCAGCAGTGAAATTTTTAATAATTACCTTTTCAACATTTACAGACATTTTTCCAGCCTCGATTTTAGAAAGATCCAATACTTCATTAATTAAAATTAGAAGATCATGACCACTTTTATAAATAATTTCAGCACTTTCTACCTGAACATCATCTAAGTTTTTCTTCCTATTTTCTGATAAATCTTTCGATAAAATAAGCAAACTATTGAGTGGTGTTCGCAACTCGTGTGACATGTTTGCCAAAAATTCCGATTTGTATTTACTGCTTATTTCGAGTTGTTTTGTTTTTTGTTCAATACTACTTTTTGATGCTTCAACTTCTTTGTTTTTCTCTTCTAGGGATTGGGTTTGTTCTTCTAATTCATCATTAGTCATTTGCAATTCTTCTTGCTGTTGCTTCAAATTTTGGGCTTGTTGTTCTAATTCTTCATTTAATTGTCTCAGTTCTTCTTGTTGTATTTGAAGTTCTCCCGCTTGATTGGATAGCTCTTTATTAGCGGTATGCAATTCAGCGGCTCTTTTTTCTTTTTCTTCATTTTGAAAAGCAAGTTCTTTGATAGCAATTACTAATTCTGCTGCTCTTTTTTCTTTTTCTTCATTTTGAAAAGCTAATTCGCTGTTGGCAATAGCTAATTCTCCAGCTCTTTTTTCTTTTTCCTCTGATTGTAGAACGGTATTTACACTGATTGCGATACTACTCATAGAAACTGCTACAAATTCCTTTTCGGTTTCGCTAAAATCAGTAAACTTTCCTATTTCTATGACACCAATTGTTTTATTATCTAATATAAAAGGTGTTATCAATATACTTTTGGGTTGGGCATCTAGCACTGTAGAGGTAACACGAATTTGATCATTTGTTGTAGTGGCAAAAACTATTTGTTTTTGTTCCCATGCTGCTTGACCTATAAGGCCTTCATTTAATTTGAAATATTCTTTAGTTTTTTTTGCAGGGGTAAAAGCAAATTTGCCGCTTAACACAAGGCTATTTTTTGTTTCATCTAGTAAATATACAGCTCCTATATTGGCTTTCAGGTAAGTACACAAAAAACTGATTGTATTATTAGCTAACTCAGTTATGTTTTGGGTTCCCAATAACTTTTCATTTAACGCTGCATTACCTAGAAGAAACCAGTTTTTACTGTCATTTTCTAGTTGAGAGGCTTTAAGTGCTTTTAAATTCGTACTTACGATATTGTAAATCACGATCAGTATTAGTGCTATTATTAGTAACAAAATCACAAAAACAAAATTGAATTTACTAGCTTCATCATCAGTGGCTTGTATCCTCTGGCTAAGCAAAATGGTCTCACTTTCCTGTGCTTTATTTACTATTTTTCTTATTTCATCTTGAATTTGTTTTCCTTCACCTGATGCTACAAATTGCTGTGCTTTTTCATAATCTATTCGTCGAAGTGCAATGCAGTTTTTAAGATTATCAAAACGCATTTTAATTTCATTACCCAGTTCTGCAATGTTATTTTGCTGAATGGGATTGTCTTTTGTTAATTCTTTTAATTCAGCAAGTTCCTTATTTATTTTAATGTTTGATGCAATAAAAGTTTCCAAGAAGTCTTCATTACCTGTAATAACAAATCCTCTTACACCAGTTTCTGCTTCAACGGTTGACATTAAAATTTGTTCAAATTCGTACAATACTGAATTAGAATGGTTGACCAAGATAGTAGAGGCAATGAATTTTTCAGTATTTTTAAAAGAGAAAATTGCAACGCCTAAAAGTACCACTGCGCAAGCAATAAACCCTGTTGCTATTTTTTTATCAAGAGTCATATTCATTTTTTGATGTAGTTTATTAACTTTTTTGTTGTGCAATTTGCATTATAAAGGATGTTATACCTTCTATTGATCCCAAATAATCAGGAGTTACGGCTGCGATTGCCGATCGAGGCATGTATGCTGATTCAGCTGTTTCTGGATCTTGAATAACCGCAAGTCCTCCATGGTCTTTTATACTTTTGAGACCTTTTGCGCCATCATGATTAGCCCCAGTTAAAATTATACCAATTAACGAGTCTTTATAGGCTTCGGCAGCAGATTCAAATAATACATCAATTGAAGGTCTGGCAAAATTTACGCGTTCATCGATAGTTAGGGAAAAAGTTTTGTTTTTTTCAATGAGCAAATGGTAATTGGGCGGTGCGATGTAAATAGTTCCTTTTTTAATTTTTTCTTTTTCATCTGCTTCTTTTATTTGAAGTAAACTTTTAGAGTCCAAGATTTTAATCCATTGACTATCAGAATGTGATCCTAAATGTTGTACAATGATTATTGGTAAACAAAAATTAGCAGGTAAAACTGAAAATATAATTTTCAAAGCACTCATGCCACCCGATGAAACGCCTATTACAATTGCTTGGTACTGCATTTTAGTATTTTTTTTTGAAAATACGTTGCTTGGGGTCTAACTCACCGTATTGGGCAAAGTAATCTGTAAACTGAACACTTTCCTTAGAACCCAATGCTAAAATACCACCATTAATTAAACTATCATAGAAAAGTGTTTGAACTTTATTTTGTAAATTTTGATTAAAATAAATCAACACATTCCTACACAATAATAAATTTACCTCAGCAAAAACGCTGTCAGTTACTAAATTATGATTGGCCCAAACAATATTTTTTTTTAATGATTGGTTCATAATTACATTATCGTAATGGGAAGTATAATAATTTGAGAACGATTCTTTACCGCCAGATAATTGGTAATTAGCTGTATATTCTTTTATTAATTTATTCGAAAATATACCTTCTTTAGCACTATTCAAAGCCAATTGGTTAAAATCAGTAGCGTATATTGTAGTTCGGTCATACAGGCCTTCTTCTTGTAATAAAATAGCCATAGAGTAGGCTTCTTCTCCAGAAGCACAACCAGCATGCCATATTTTTATGAATGGGTACGTTTTTAATATGGGAACTACTTTTTCTCTCAAAGACTTGTAAAAAAAGGGATCCCTAAACATTTCGGTTACTGTAATCGATAAATCCTGTAAAAGTTGTGAGACGAATAATTCATCATTTAAAACCAATGATTGCATTTGAGCAATATTTTCAATACCTGAAATGTTCATTCTATTGAGTATCCTTCTTCTAATATGAGCTTGCGAATATTCTCTAAAATCGTAACCATATTTCCTAAAAATGGCTTCTAACAATAATGAAATTTCGAGATCTGATGTATTTTTATAGTGCATTTTCAAAAAATTTTGGTTTTATTCCGACCAAATCCGGGGATGATTCATTTTAAACATAACTAAAATACCCTTAGACATAGGAATTTTACATGCGATCCATGTACCAATTCAATTCCTTTTGCATTTTTTGATACTTAAAAATAGAGGTAATAATTTTTTGTAAACGAACAAATGCAGTTTCACTCTTTACCACATAATCAAAAGCTTTGTGATGCATACAGTTAATGGCAACTTCTATTTTATCTTGAGAGGAAAGCATAATTACAGGAGTTTCAGAATTAAACTCTTTTACTTTATCTAAGGTTTCAAGTCCATTCATTGCATTGGCTACAATTCCATCAAGTTGATAATCTAATATGACAACATCTGGATTATTTGATAAATTTGCAATACATAATTCTCCAGTAGGGTATGTTTCAATTAAAAAATCTGCATTTTCTAAAAATTCAATTTCTAAAGATTTTAGAAACAGTGCATCATCGTCTACTAGGAAGATCTTAACTTTAGTATCATTTTTCATTATATGGTATTTTATTGTAAGTGTATATTTTTGCTACTTATGTAGCTTTTGTTTGATAATTTTCAATATGGTTATAGATGTACTAAAATAAAAATTTGAAAACTTTGCTATCTATTAAGATTAACGAATCTAATTATCTGATTTATTATGAATATGAAATCGATAATTTTGTACTCAATATTTTTATAGTTTAATATTTTTTTATTTTTCTATAAGTAGTAAATTATTTTTTAAGACCAATTTCCTCTATTGGATTTCGTCTTTTGTCTTTCAGTTGTTTAAAATGCGAGGGAGATAATCCGGTAACTTTTTTAAATTGGCTTGATAAGTGCGCTACACTACTGTAGTTCATTTTCCAAGCAATTTCAGTAATGTTCAATTCACCGTAAATAATCAATTCTTTTATCCTTTCCGTTTTATGAGAAATTATAAATTGTTCGATTGTAGTACCTTGTACTTCAGAAAATAGGTTGGATAGATACGTGTAATCATGATTCAATTGTTGACTCAGATAATCAGAAAAATTAATTTTTATGTTTTCTGTCGAGTGATGAACCATTTGAATGATTACATTTTTAATTTTCTCGATTAGCATGGATTTTTTATCATCCATTAATTCGAGTCCAGAGTCTAAAAGTGCCGATTTTAATTGAAGACGTTGATCCATAGTTATGTTTTCCATGATTTCAACTTCGCCCAAATCAACAACCATATAATGTAAATGGAGTTTTTTTAACTCTTCTTTAACCGCCATTTTGCAGCGATTACTTACCATGTATTTAATGTATAGTTTCAAATTTATTTTTTTAACAGA
>JAYTBZ010000015.1:0-4988 GCA_043736705.1 Flavobacterium sp.
CGAAATCGAAGATACGGATAATGCGAATGTTTTGCTTCGCGCCGAAGTGTTAAACCGAATCAATTCCCGCAAGAAACCAGCCGTTATTGTCACTTATCCCGAAGCCTTATTTGAGAAAGTGGTGACTCGAAAGGAATTAGATAAAAACACGTTGAAAGTTGCTGTGGCAGATAAAATTTCAATTGATTTTATCAACGAAATATTGTTTGAATACGAGTTCAAAAGAGTCGATTTTATTACCGAACCTGGAGAATTTTCGGTTCGTGGCGGAATTGTCGACGTGTTTTCTTTTTCGAATGATAATCCGTACCGAATCGAGTTTTTTGGAGATGAAGTAGAAAGCATCCGAACCTTTGATGTAGCCACGCAATTATCTATTGAAACGCAAAAGAAGATTACGATTATCCCCAATGTAGAGAATAAATTTTTTCAAGAAAATAGAGAAAGTTTTTTGGATTACATTTCGGAGAAAACAGTACTTTTCATTCAGAACACGGAAGATCTTTTAGCACAACTAGACAAACAATTTGGTAAAGCCGAAGAAGCTTTCGCAAAATTATCTCAGGAAATACAGCGTTCAACTCCAGAACAATTGTTTTTAAATCAACCCCAGTTCATAAAAAGAGCATTGGATTATTCAATAGTTGAATGGAGTACTAAAGCGATTTTTAGAACTAGCCAAAAATTCGAATTTCACATTCAGCCACAACCTTCGTTCAACAAACAATTTGATTTATTGTTGAATAATCTAAGTGAAAATCATTTCAACGGCTATAAAAATTATTTGTTTTGTTCTAATGATGCTCAGGCCAAACGCTTTCATGATATTTTTGAAACTTTGGACGAAGCCAATTCTGAGAATATACGAAAGCAATACCACACGGTTGTTTTGCCTTTGTACCAAGGATTTGTTGACGATGAAAACCAAATTACCTGTTACACGGATCACCAAATATTTGAACGCTATCATAAATTCAATATTAAAAACGGCTATTCGAAAAAACAGAATATCACTTTAAAAGAACTCACAACACTTTCGGTTGGGGATTATGTAACGCACATTGACCACGGAATTGGACGTTTTGGAGGATTGCAAAAAATACAAGTCGAAGGCAAAACACAAGAAGCGATTAAGCTCGTTTATGCCGATAATGATATTGTGTATGTGAGTATTCATTCGCTACACAAAATTTCAAAATACAACGGAAAAGACGGAACGCCTCCCAAGATTTACAAACTAGGCTCGAATGCTTGGAAGATTTTAAAACAAAAAACCAAGGCTAGAGTCAAAGATATTGCATTCAACTTGATTCAGTTGTATGCTAAAAGAAGACTGGAAAAAGGATTTCAATTTGCGCCAGACAGTTATTTGCAAAACGAATTAGAAAGCTCGTTTATTTATGAAGATACGCCAGACCAAACCAAATCAACTGCGGAAGTCAAAGCTGATATGGAAAGCGACCGACCAATGGATCGCTTAGTGTGCGGTGACGTAGGTTTTGGTAAAACGGAAGTTGCCATTCGTGCGGCTTTTAAGGCAGTTGATAATAGCAAGCAAGTCGCGATTTTGGTTCCTACAACCATTTTGGCCTACCAACATTATAGAACATTTACGGAACGATTGAAAGATATGCCGGTTTCTGTTGGGTATTTAAACCGTTTTAGAACCGCCAAACAAAAAGCGGAAACCTTAAAATTATTGGCCGAAGGTAAGCTGGATATCGTAATAGGGACGCATCAATTGGTCAATAAAAATGTAGTTTTTAAAGATCTTGGATTGCTGATTGTAGATGAGGAACAAAAATTTGGAGTCAACGTAAAAGACAAACTCAAAACCATTGCTGCTAATGTGGATACACTTACATTGACAGCTACGCCCATTCCACGAACGCTGCAATTTTCATTGATGGCAGCACGTGATTTATCTGTAATTACAACGCCACCTCCCAATCGATATCCTATTGAAACGAATGTAGTTGGTTTTAGTGAAGAGTTGATTCGGGATGCGATTTCATATGAAATACAGCGAAACGGACAAGTTTTTTTCATCAATAACCGTATTGAAAACATTAAGGAAGTAGCCGGAATGATTCAACGTTTGGTTCCTAATGCTAGAGTTGGAATTGGTCACGGACAAATGGAAGGGAAGAAACTCGAGGAACTGATGCTGGCTTTCATGAACGGCGAATTTGATGTTTTGGTGGCAACCACCATTATCGAAAGTGGATTAGATGTGCCAAATGCGAATACTATTTTTATCAATAACGCAAATAATTTTGGATTGTCTGATTTGCATCAAATGCGAGGTCGAGTAGGGCGTAGCAACAAGAAAGCGTTTTGTTATTTTATTTGTCCGCCCTATTCAGCGATGACGGATGATGCCAGAAAACGAATTCAGGCTTTGGAACAATTCAGCGAGTTGGGAAGCGGATTCAATATTGCGATGAAAGATTTAGAGATTCGTGGTGCCGGAGATTTATTAGGAGGAGAGCAAAGTGGTTTCATTAACGAAATCGGTTTTGATACCTATCAAAAAATTATGAATGAGGCTATTGACGAACTTAAAGAAAATGAATTCAAGGATTTGTATCCAGAGGAAAGTAATATAGAAACTAAAGAATACGTCAAAGATTTACAAATCGATACTGATTTTGAATTGCTGTTTTCGGATGAGTACATCAATAACGTTGCTGAGCGATTGAGTTTGTACAATGAGCTAGGCGCTGTTAAAAACGAAGAGGAATTAGTAGAGTTCCAAAACAAATTGATTGACCGTTTTGGTCCAATGCCACCTCGAGCCAAAGCTTTGATGAACAGTATTCGCATCAAGTGGATTGCGACACGCATCGGGATTGAAAAATTAGTGATGAAACAAGGTAAAATGATTGGGTATTTTATATCTGATCAACAATCGGATTACTATCAATCTAAACGGTTCCATCAAGTGTTGCAGTTTGTGCAAAAAAACAGTTCCATTTGCAAAATGAAAGAAAAACAAACTCCTGCTGGATTAAGACTATTATTGACTTTTGATAATGTAAAGAATACTAGGACAGCGTTGGAATTAATGGAATTATTGGGAAAGCAGAATGAAAAGAGTTAATTTACTATTTAAAACCATTTAGGAATTGAGAAAATTAGGGTCAAAAGTATTATTGCTTTGTGGAATTTAATTTTTAAAAGTTTCAATAAAATATAAAAGCTTCCAGCCTTCAAAAGGCTGGAAGCTTTTTACATAATTATATTTTTCTTAATTCTTTAAATCCTTAATCACTTTAAAAGCTACATCAACTTGTTCTTCGCTCACTAAAATGGTGAATTCATTAGAAGTCGAAATCACTTCGTTTATAATAATTCCTTCCCAAGCTAGACGTTGAAAAATGAAATAGTAAATCCCAGGAACGACAATATTTTCTTTCGGTAATTTTACGGTTATCGAAGCCAGATTATCTAGTTTTTGAATCAGTTTTTCAGTAGCAAAATGTTTGTCTACCAAGTGATTGACGCTATTGCTAACTACAATGTTCGTTTCATTTACGCCTCTGGATGAGGTATAAAAAATATCAGGAAGAGAATTGATATCCGTAATTAAATCAGCTTGTTTGTTTAGAACTGTGTCTGATGCAGCAAACGTATAATCAGTTAAGGCAGAACGAACGGTGATTTCGCCAATGTTCTTAATTACTTTATTGATTTTGTGATTCAATCTAAAATCTAATTCCTCTGTTAATCGTTTTAGCGCCATAACCACGGCACCTTGTTTCACCTCTTTACCAAAATCACCTTCTAATTCGGTCATTATATTTCTCGATAGAGAAGTCAGGTTAATAATTCCTAATGATAATGCATTTAGTAAAAAGGGCTTTGTTTTGATATAGTTTTCAACGATAGAAGAAACAGTTTTCATGATGTGATTTTTAGCTGGTTGTTATTGTACGCGTAGTTAGTTTGTAAATACAACACAAAGGTAAATAAAAAACAATTTGTTACAAATATAACAACAACAAAATCATGCTAAAAATGATAAAACGCATCAATAAGATGCTCAATTACAAAAGATTTGCCTTCTTTATGGATGGCAATAATGTCAAAACGCACTTCAATATCAAGATCTCTTTCGTTTACAAAAGCATCAACGGCTTTAACAAGAAGCTGGATTTTTTTTGGTTTTACAAAATCTTGTGGTAATCCAAAATCCAATGAAGAACGCGTTTTAACTTCAACAACTGCAAGTGTATTTTCTTTTTGAGCAAGAATATCAATTTCTGCTTTTTGAAAAGTGTAGTTGGTTTGTAAAATTGTATAGCCGTCTTTTCGTAGATATTCGACAGCCATTTCTTCTCCTAATTTGCCAAGTTCGTTGTGTTCTGCCATATAAAGTAATCAGTTTTCAATTGAACTATTTGGTATGCAAATAGGTGTAGTGAAAAATTATCAATCAACAATCTAATTATTCAAAGGTAAGAGTCCCACCTTTTTCCTGAATATCTAGTGTTACTGTATGCCCCAAAATCAAGGCTCTATTGTCTTGTATGTGACCCGCAGGGAAATTATATAAAATGGGAATATGGTATTTTTTAGTTACATCTTCAATGATTTCAATAGCATTTTTACCCCAAGGAATGTCGTTATCTTTCATTTTGGTCATCGAACCTACTACAATTCCTTTAATGCTTTCCAAACATCCATTGCGTTTTAAGTTCATCATCATACGGTCAACATGATATAAATATTCGTCTAAATCTTCGATAAACAATATCTTATCAGCACAATCTATTGCCGATTTAGAACCAAATAAACTATATAAAATAGATAAATTTCCGCCCACTAATTCACCAGTAGCGTCACCAAATCTATTCATTGTATCTGGCTGAATTGCATATTTTAATGGCTCCCCAAACATGGCAACTCGTAAGGATTCAATGGCTTCAGGTGTTGCTTTTGGGATACTGATGGGCATAATACCATGAATGGATTTGAAACCCATT
>JAYTBZ010000016.1:0-2271 GCA_043736705.1 Flavobacterium sp.
GGATGACTGTAGTGGTAATGTTTTTGGAAAAGAATTAATTAGAAAGTATTATTTCAATAAAATGCCAAAAGAATTAGCGGCTCAGTTCGAAAAAGAATATGATTTAGAACCAGATAGCGTGAAAAGTAAATTGTATAAAGAACCCAATCCAAATGCCTATTTAGCCACATTTGCAAAGTTCTTAATTCAACATAAAGAAACGGAGTTTTGCAGAAAAATTATTTTGAAAGGGATGAAATCTTTTGTCAAAAATTATATCAAACAATTTAATAATTGCAAAGAGGTTCCGGTACATTTTGTAGGTTCTATTGCTTTTTACTTAAAAGAAGAATTACAAGAAACATTTGATAAATATGGATTACAATTGGGCAATGTACTTAGAAGGCCAATTGACGGATTAATTGCGTATCATATCGCTAATAAATAGTAAGCGCAATTCCTAAAAATATAAAATCCAAATTCCAAGATTTAATATCGGAATTTGGATTTTTTTTGACATATCCTATAAAATTGCAATCATAGAAATTTCCACATTAACATTTTTTGGCAAACAAGCTACTTGAACTGTTTCTCGGGCTGGAGCGGTTTTTTCGTTAAAATAGGAACCATAAACGGTATTTATTTTTGCAAAATCATTCATATCCATAATGAAAATGGTAGTTTTTACGACATTTTCAAAAGTCATTCCAGCTTCTATTAGCACCGCTTTCATGTTTTGCATTACTTGTTCGGTTTCTACTTCAATGCTACCAATAACCAGCTCATTAGATATAGGATCAATGGCAATTTGTCCAGAGGTATAAAGCGTATCTCCTTTTAAAACAGCTTGATTGTAAGGTCCGATAGGAGTAGGTGCATGTGCTGTAAAGATTATTTTTTTCATAAAACAATTATTTTTTTATTTCTTAAAAAGAATTAGCGGTTGATTGTACTTCGTTTGTCCCATTTGATATCACTAAGCACACCAGATTTTATTCCGATAAAAAATCCCCAATTGGCATTGGTACCAAAGGGTGACCAGTTAAAATCCATTCTCCAGCTAAGTAAATCTCTTTCAAAACGAAGTTGCGTAAATGTAACACCCTTTTGTACAAAGTCATAACCGGTTGATACTCCTGCTTTCCATTTAGGAGTTATATCAGCATTAGCTGAAATCATGATGGAATTTCCAATGATTTGATTTTCTCTATTGTTATTTCCATACGTTAGAGAATATGCAAACGTCATATCCCAAGGTAGTTTTGAATTGAAAAATTCTGAAATTTTGTCTTTATCTTCCTCCTCTTCTTCCTCATTAAATTGGCTTCTTCTACTATCGCCAAGATCTGTATTAGTTCCAAATAAATCATCTTCACGACCACCATTACGCTGGCTTTGTGCATTTTTATCTTTATCTTTTTTGTCTTTTCCTTGACTTGAAATCGAATAGTTTAAAGTCATATTAGAACTTGTCATTCTAAAAAGACTGCCACCATTATTAATATTAAATACGTTGATACGTGTTCCAGAATTATCAATGGCATATGGATCTAATGTAGCTCCAAAATTCACATTCATTTTGTTGTCTAACAATGTTGTACCTCCACTTACTCGAATAGGAGCTAATGCAAGAGAAGTTACTCCATCAGCATCGAGATTATAGCTAGTTGAAAGATTCAAGTTATTTAAAAGCATGATTTTCTTAGGTTCGACTTTTGTACTGTCTTTGTCTGTCACTTTGGCTTCAAACGTATTACTCAAATCAAAACCTAACGTATTCGCGTTACTTAATCCAGGAGCACCAAAAATACCATTTTCAAATCTAGAATATTGCTTGGTCATGGTTCCAGTAGCATCAGCAGCGTAAGTATCGTAATATTTTTCAAAACTTGGAGTGTAGCCGTAGGAAACAGAGGGTCTCATGACATGCCGAATTGATTTGATTTTTTTATCATTACCAAAGTTAAATGTCCCGTAAATAGTGGTTCCCAAACTTGAAGAGAAAGAATACGTTCTAAAAGCATCAAATCCATTGATTGTTTTGTCAACTACTTTGCTTTGGTCTGCATCATAACTTCTTTCGATTGTTTTGGTATACCAAATTTCCTCATAATTCATGGATGTTGAAGCGCTAAAATATTTAAATAATTTAAAGTTAGTACTCAACGGAATACTGTGCTGAAAACCAACTTTTGCATCTCTAAACATTTGAGGTTTAAAAAATAAGGAATCAGTGGTTACAATACTGTTTCTTCCATTAAGATTGTATTGCAAGTTGATATTTTTGAAAAA
>JAYTBZ010000017.1:0-4966 GCA_043736705.1 Flavobacterium sp.
TCATCTTTTACTAATTCGCGAACTTGATCTACATATTTATTTCCGTTTACTGCTGAATTTTCATCTACATTACAAACGTATAATACTGGTTTTGCTGTAATCAACTGAAAACCTTCCATCAAAACTTCTTCGTCATTGTTTTGTGGCGTAATTGTTCTAACCGATTTTGCTTGCAATAACGTTTCTCTAATTCTGTTCAACAATGTTTCTTCAACAATTGCTTCTTTATTACCAGTTTTAGCAGCACGTTTTACTTTTTCTAAACGTTTTTCAACATTTTCTAAATCTTTTAACTGCAACTCGATATCGATGGTTTCTTTATCACGAATAGGATTTACATTTCCATCAACGTGAACTATGTTATCGTTATCAAAACAACGTAAAACGTGAATAATCGCATTACATTCTCTAATGTTTCCTAGAAACTGATTTCCTAAACCTTCTCCTTTACTAGCTCCTTTTACCAATCCTGCAATATCTACAATATCTACAGTAGCCATTTGTACGCGCTCTGGATTTACTAATTCTTCCAATTTTTCTATTCTGGAATCTGGAACATTTACCACTCCTATATTAGGTTCGATGGTGCAAAAAGGAAAATTGGCACTTTGCGCTTTGGCATTAGATAAACAATTGAATAATGTTGATTTTCCAACATTAGGTAATCCTACAATTCCTGCTTTCATATGTAGTTGCTATTTATTTTGATGAAATAATGTTTCCTAAACTCCATGTTTTGATCATAAAGAATTAAGAATGTATAAATTTTTGTTCTAGTGTGGGTTACTAAAAAACACATTAGTATTTGTTCTAAAAATTTGCAAATATACCATTTTATTACTGTTTTAAAATGTAAAAACCATAGTTTAAATACACTGAAATTTTTTTTACAAAAAATTATGCTATGTACCAATATTGTGTTAAAAAAAAATTATATTGCGAACAATTACAAACTAAACAAAAAACCAAACTCAACTTATTATGAAAAAAATTGCATTATTATTAATTCTATTAAACGCTTCGTTTCTTTTTGCACAAAAAGATGTCTCGGGTGTTGTAAAAGACAATACTGGTAACCCTTTACCAGGTGTAAACATTATTGAAAAAGGAACTCAAAACGGAGTTTCTACGGATTCAGATGGATCATACAAGATTAAAGTGAAAGAAGGCGCTACTTTAGTCTTCAGTTATGTAGGATTTGCTAAATTAGAAAAAGCTGTTACCGCAACAGTGATGAATGTTGTTTTATCAGAAGAAGGGGGACAAAACCTAAACGAGGTTGTTGTTACTGGAACCAGAACTGCACCTAGAACAAACACTACATCGGCACTTCCAATAGATGTATTGTCTTCAAAAGACTTGACTTCAACAGGCCAAGCTACGTTTGATAAGGCGTTACAGTACAAAATACCCTCTTTTAACACGGTACAAACACCTGTTAATGATGCTACATCCTTGTTAGATCCATACGAAATAAGAAATATGGGACCAAGTAGAACATTAATTCTTATCAACGGAAAGCGTAAAAACATGAGTTCTTTACTCTACACACAAACATCTCCTGGACGAGGTGAAACTGGAGCAGACATCTCTGCAATTCCTACCGATGCTATCGAAAGAGTAGAGATTCTTCGTGATGGAGCGTCTGCTCAATACGGTTCAGATGCGATTGCTGGGGTAATGAATATTATCTTAAAAAAGAATACGAATTATGGGTCTGCTACATTAAGATCTGGAATAACTTCTGAAGGTGATGGAGAAATGATTGGAGTAAGCTTAAATAATGGTTCTACTGTAGGCGATAGAGGCTTTGTAAACTATACAATCGATTTCTCTAAAGTTAGCCTAGCAAACAGACCCGGAAAAGTTGATGCTGCTGCCGAAGCTGATGGAGATACTGGTTTTGGAGCTCCTTTAGCTGATGTACAAGCATTCCTTGCAAAATATCCAGATGCTGGAAATATTAATGGTTCGCCTGAAACTGCCGCTGCAAAATTTTTAGTAAATGGTGGTGTCAATTATACCGAAAACACACAGCTTTACTACAATGCGGCTTACGTGTATAAGAAAGTGAACTCTTTTGCAAACTACAGAACTCCATATTGGAGAACTTTAAATGATTTCCCATATTTATTAGATTTATTTGGAGATGGTGTAAACGCAAGTTCGTATGTAGGATATGTACCTACGTTTACTGGAGATTTAAACGATTACAATGCAACAGTAGGTTACAAATCAGTAAAAAATGATTGGAATACCGATGTCAGTTTAACGACTGGTGGAAATAAGCAGACTTATACGGTAAGTAATTCTCATAACAGATCTAAAGATGCAAATGGTGATTTTATTTACGGTGGTTCTACCCCAATTACTTTTAGACCAGGTGGAACATCATTTAATCATATTGTAGGTAATCTAGATATTTCAAAGGTATTATCCGACAAAGTAAGTATTGGTTTTGGATCTGAATTTAGAACAGAAAATTTTGAAATCATAGCTGGAGACGAAGCTTCATACGTAGGAATTGGTGCAGATTCATTTCAAGGAAATACTCCTGAGAATTCAGGTAAATTTAATCGTTATAACTTAGGTGGTTATTTTGATCTTGCTTATGATGTCACTAAAGATTTCTTAATCAATGGAACCGTTCGTTATGAAGATTATAGCGATTTTGGTGGAGCTACAGTTTGGAAATTAAGCTCTAGATATAAGTTTTTAGAGGATAAAGTCACTTTAAGAGGTTCTCTTTCTACAGGATTTAGAGCACCTTCACTACACCAAATTTATACACAAAAATCTCAATCTTCTTTCCAAGCAGGTGGAGCAATCGTTGTAACTGGTTTAATAAACAACGTTTCATCTGCAGCCAGACAAAATGGAATTCAAAAACTTGATTCTGAAAAATCAAAAAATTTAACTTTAGGATTTGGTTTAAAACCATCTAAAAACTTCTCTTTTACTTTAGATTATTACAATATCAAAGTTAAAGACAGAGTATTATTAAGTAATGAAATTGCTTTTGAGTTAGATCAAGCTGGAGATCCAACGAACCAACAAAGTTTTTTTGTAAATGGTATGGATACAAAAACCTCTGGTCTTGATGTCGTTGCTAATTACAAAGACATCCAATTAGGTGAAGGAAAATTAGGGTTGAATTTCTCAGGAAATTACACATTTGTAAATGAAAGAGACGGAGCTGTAAAAGATCCGCAAAGTGTTAAAAACTTAACAGGTGCTTTAGCGGGCCAAACCATAATTGATGCAACTCAAGAAGCATTACTTTTTACTTCTAGACCAAAATTTAAATATATTTTAGGTGGAAATTATGAAATTGGAAAATTTGATTTTTCTTTGAATAATACTGTTTTTGGACCTACAAAATTCAAAAATGCTGGTATGAGCGACGATTTAAGAATTGAATTTTTAACTAAAGTAGTTACAGATTTGGGAGTTACTTTCTCAGCAACTGAAAAATTAACAATTGCCTTAAACGTAAACAATTTATTAAACGTTTTACCTGAGTGGGAATTTAAAGCAGAAAATGCAGCTGGAACGGCTTTAATCAATAATGCTGTAGGAATCAAGGAACAGTCTGACTTGATTACTTTCAACCAACGCTATTCTCAAATGACCTACGATGGATACCACTTTAGCCAATTAGGAACTATGTTTAATTTATCTTTAAACTATAAATTCTAATTAAATCAATAACTAATTCAAAAGGACTGTCATATGGCAGTCCTTTTTTTTTGAGTAATATTTATTATATTTAAACAACAAGAAAAAACTACTATGGCAAATCTCTATGACGAAAAAATGGCACCAATTTTTGATGCTATGTACCAAACCTTTATTAATTATGATGAAGAATACCAATTTTACAACGACCTGATCACAGAGCTTAATTGTAAAACTGTATTAGAAATTGGAAGTGGCACTGGAAATCTGGCTAAAAGATTCCTTGAAAATAATAAAGAATATATCGGATTAGATTTTAGTCAAAATATGATTGCTCTAGCTCAAAAAAGAAATGAAAACGGAATTTTCATACAGGGCGACATGAGAGAATTTAAACTAGATATTAAAGTAGATTGCGCACTCATTACAGGACGCTCCACCAGTTATTTAATCACTAATGAAGATGTACAGGCTACCTTTAGATCCATTTCTAAGAACCTACACAAAGGGGGAATACTCATTTTTGATTTTATTGATGCCAATAGATTTATTCCTTTCACCATAGAAAATGAAATCATTATTCATGAAGCACAGTATGAAAAGGTTAAATATTTTCGAAATAGTAACTGGAAAACTACCTCGGCAGATAACTTTATGTTGGAATGGACCGCACAATATTACACATTGAAAAACAATACAAAAGAAATTATTGCAGATGATTTTTCTACTGTCCGCGTTTTTACTCTAAATGAAATACAATTATTTTTATTTTTAAATGGATACGAAATCATCCAAACTATCGATCGAAAAACCTATGCCTATGATACCTATGTTATTGTAGCCAAACAAATATAAAAACATATTACTATTTTACTTTGTGGTAATTATATAATTTTATATCATAATTCCATAACAAGCTAAGGCTAATGAAGGTGTAAATTTGATAAATATTAATCTTATAATTATCTATTATGAAAACTATAATTCTCGGAATGCTTGTTTTTTTATTTTCAATAAATTGTCAAGCTCAAATTAAAAACGTAAAGTCTGAAGTAAAAACAACAGTTACGACTGTGAAAAATTCTGACGGACAAAAAAAATCAATAAAAACACAAGAAATAAAAGAAGTTCAAAAAATTGAATTAAAAGATGCTGGATCGAATGCTTTAAACAAAGAAATTAAGGCAACACCAGTTGAAGTTACTGCAATTACTAGTGTTACCACTAATGGAGTTACAAATATTGTAGATGTTGATAGATCTGCTTATTACGATTTTAATGGGGTGAA
>JAYTBZ010000018.1:0-4959 GCA_043736705.1 Flavobacterium sp.
TCCACAAAAATTGTTCCCAAGGGTAGCGGAAAAGTACGGGGTATTTTAACCAAATTTGGAACGGATTACCAACTCTTACCACGTTCAGAAAAAGATGTGATGCTTACCGGAGAAAGAGCAGTTCCTTTTTTCTCCCAAGATTTTAAAACTGTTGTAGACCGATCGAATGTAAGTTTGCCTGGTTGGACAAATATCATTCAAAACGGTTCTATTGCATGGCGTGGCGGATTTTCGGCTGGGAATGGATATGCTGAATTTTATTTTTCGGGAACCCGAGTACTTTCTAATGCGGCTTGGTTGATTTCTCCAAAAATTGATATGGATGTGCACACCAAGGAAATGTTGACTTTTAGAACGGCGCAACATCATTTAGATGTCGATTCGCCATTGAATGCCCTAGAGGTTTATGTTTCCACGAATTTTGATGGCCTCAATGTTACTGCTGCAAGTTGGACACGGTTGAGTGTGAAATTACCCAATCAAGCGACACCATGGTATCAGTTTGTAGGTAGTGGAGCGGTTGATTTATCAGCGTATACAGGAAAAATTAATATTGCATTTAAGTATGTAGGTTCAGGTCGAAATTTAGCTCTTGACGGTTCATTTTTAGTGGATGATGTGCAAATTTTTGGAGCCAAATAATTTTTAAAAGGGCAACTGTCGAAATCACTATATTTGCCATTATTTTAAAATTTAAACCATGAAATACGCCTTACTTTCAATTCTTTTTACTCTTTTTATTTCTTGTTCAAAAGAGAAAGAAGTAGATTACGTTGCCCAAAACGAAGAAGAAATTGCTGCTTATGTTGCTAAAAATAAATTAAATGCTCAACGTAGCGATTCAGGTTTGTACTATGTCATCAATGAAGCGGGTACGGGAAAACAACCTACTGCAACTTCAAATGTAACTGTAGCGTACAAAGGATATTTTACAAACGGAACCGTTTTTGATCAAAGCAATGCCGACGGAATTTCATTTGGTTTGCAGCAAGTGATCCGCGGTTGGACCGAAGGAATCCCTTATTTTAAAGAAGGCGGAAGCGGTGTGCTTTTAGTTCCAGCTCATTTGGGTTATGGCAATAGTGATTACAGTGGTATTCCAGGAGGTTCTGTACTTATTTTTGAAGTAAAATTGATTAAAGTAAATTAACTTCATTCTTAAGGTAATAACAACTCTCAACAAACATATATAAAAGCAGGAGCTGTCCATAGTAAAGATAGCTCCTGCTTTTTTGTAGCGTATTTTTGCTGCAGTAAGGCATTGTTTGAAAGTTGTGACTTATAATTTGAATTAAAAATCTAGTTTTGTACTTTGTCTATCCCAAATTCATACCAATACCACATGAAAACCTATTTAATTTACTTATTTATAATGGCTTGTCCTTGTTTGATGCAGAGCCAAGTTTCAGAAAACATCGTTAAGCTCAAACAAATTAATATTGTAAAGACAAACTTCCGAAATTTAAAAAGCGGAGAAATTGTTAACAAAACAATCTTCTTTAAAGACGGAAAACTTCAGTCCATCAAAACCTCAGACGTTATTCAAAGTTTCTTTTACAACACCAAAGAACTTTTAGACATGACCGTCAAAGAAAGAGTTGGGAGCAACTGGAAAGAAGTTATAAATTATGGGTACAATAAAGACGAACAATTGACCAAGTTGATTAAGCAATACGAGGAGAATGGGGAGCAAGTGACAAAAACGGTCACGATTACGTATCAAGGACCTCGGGTAAAAGTAATTGCCAAAAAAAGCAACAGCCAGCAATCTCAAATTGAAGATATAGAATATGTGATTGAAAATGGTTTGATCAACAGACGTTTAACCCGAGATCGGAACCAGCAGATTGTGAATAAAATAGAGTATGTGTATTTTAAAGAAAATATTGTCCGACATAAAGGTCTCATTGGAGACAAATCCATAAAAAATTACACGTTTGATGACAAAAATTCGGTGAATTTATTAATAGTCCAAAATATTTTTGGTGCTAATTGTAAAGTCATTGTTCCCTTAGTTTCTTTTCATGAAGAGGAATTTGATTTAGGATCAATCGGCGTGAATAATGAACTGGTTTTTTCTTCTACTGCTGTAAACGCTATTGGTAAAAGCCGAAAATACAAGTACAATGCTGCAAACTATCCTGTTTCCTGCTCTCTTGTTGAAGAAAACGGAATTGTAAAAACAGAATTCAGTTATGTGTATGAGTAAACGTCAACACAATATATTTTCTATTATTGAATAGAAAAAGGCTGTCTTGATGGACAGCCTTTCTTGATTTATTACTTTTTTATTTCAATTATACTGATTGCATATCCACCGCCTGCTGCCGAAAGTTGACTAATTTTAGATTTATTAGTCACCTCTATTTTGCGAATCGAATGCGCTTGTGGGTTTGTTTTGTAATGTGCTTCTTTTGCGTCAGCATAAATCGTAGCCATATATTTTTTTCCTTTGTCTAAGAAATCAAATGAGATGGTAGCGTTACGTGGCGTTTCACCATTCACGTTACCAATGAACCAGTTGTTTGTTCCTTTTGCTTTTCTAGCCACCGTAATATAATCTCCGGGTTCTGCTTCTAGATATTTACTATCAGACCAATCTACAGCTACGTCTTTTATGAATTGAAAAGCATCTGGAAATTGATCGTAATGTTCTATTAAATCAGCGGCCATTTGCAACGGAGAATACATGGTTACGTATAACGCCAATTGATTTGCCAAGGTGCTGTTGACATGAGAGTCATTGTTAGGGCTGAATTTTTTGATATCCATTTCAAAAATTCCCGGAGTGTAATCCATAGGTCCGCCAATTAATCTTGTAAATGGCAAAAGAGTAACATGATTTGGTTTTGAACCACCAAAAGCTTGAAATTCAGTTCCTCTTGCAGATTCATTACCAATCATATTTGGATACGTTCTACAAATTCCAGTAGGACGAACCGCTTCATGCGCATTAATCATAATTTTATAATCGGCCGCTTTTTCGACTACATATTGGTAATGATTGATGATGGATTGACTGTAATGGTGTTCGCCAATAGGTAAAATAGGCCCAACATAACCACTTTTTACCGCTTCATAACCATTGTCGTTCATGAATTGAAATGCTTTGTCTAAGTGACGTTCGTAATTTCTAGTAGCACCGGATGTTTCATGGTGCATGATCATTTTTACATTTTTAGATTTAGCATAATCGTGAATTCCTTTCACGTCAAAATCAGGGTAAGGCGTCACAAAATCAAAAACATAATCTTTGGCATGACCAAACCAATCTTCCCAACCTTGATTCCAGCCTTCCACCAAAACGCCGTCGAAGCCATGTTTTGCTGCAAAATCAATATATTCTTTTACGTGAGCAGTATTGGCAGCATGCGTACCGTTTGGTTTTGCCTTAGAATAATCAGTAATTCCAAGTTGTACTGCAGGAAAATCATTGGTATACGACCAGGAGCTTTTTCCTGTGATCATTTCCCACCAAACACCCACGTATTTTACCGGTTTTATCCAAGAGGTATCTTCAATTTTACAAGGCTCGTTGAGGTTTAAAGTTATTTTAGAACTTAAAATTTCTCTAGCATCATCACTCACAATAATGGTTCTCCAAGGCGATTGAGAAGGGGTTTGCATGTAGCCTTTATCGCCTACTGCATCGGGAGTTAAATGCGATTCGAAAATCATAGTTGTGTCATCTAAATCCAAGTTCATCAACGAATAGTTGATCAAAGCCGCTTCATGTAGGTTGATATAAATGCCATCATTCGATTTCATCATCAAAGAAGTTTGCACGCCAGTATCTGAAAACCAAGTTTGCGATGCATTTCCAGATCTAGCTTTAGAAGACAACCCTCTTATTTCAGATAATTTAGAAGTGGTATAATCGTATTCTTGTGTGTCATAATCTCCCGAAATCCAATACGCTTTGTGATCTCCCGTCATCGCAAACTGCGTTTTTTCCTCTTTAATGATAAAATACACTAGGTTTTTTTGTGAAGGAAACTCATAACGGAAACCCAATCCATCGTCAAATAATCGAAACCGAATTACCAGTTGTCTATCAGTTCCTTTTTGATTTAAAGTTATGGCAAGTTCGTTATAATGATTCCGAATCGAAGCTACTTCTCCCCAAACGGGCGTCCAGTTTTCATCAAAAGTGGTTGTTTTTGTGTCCAATACAGTAAAATTATTTAGCAGAGATTTTTTGTCATTTTTCAACTCTAGACCCAATTTGCTGGGTTTCACCACCGCTTTACTTTTATAATTCAGGCTGTAAGTGGGCGTGCCATCATTTTGTAATGCAAATTCCATTACAAAATTTCCGTTTGGTGATTGTAACCGTTGAGCATTAGTGGAATTAAAAATCGTAAGCCACAGGAGCGCAGCGAAAAGAGATTGCTTCATTTTTTTAAGTATAAATTAATAATTAGTTTAGATGAATACGATTTTTAATGAATCTGTTTAAAAAGCTAAAGTTCATTCTGTATGTTCGAAAATCGTAAAAACAAAAGTAAACTCTTTATTTTTTATTTCATCGAGAAATTTACTTAATCTAAATTAAGCTATTCGTTGGTTGCAAAAAAATTGGAGCATTGATTTAGCTTATCAAATATATTGTCCCGAATTGAGATTGACAAAAACATTTAAATTCGTCTTTAATTTGAGGATAAAATAATGGCATAGGAATGAAACGGATCGACTCGGTTAAAACCATTTTAAATCGGCATTTTAGTGATAACTCAAAATAAGCTATAACTAGATTATTTTTCCTTGCATGCAATACTATCATTATTTACGGCTTCTTATTTTTTATAAACGTACAATTAGATAAGTATCTGACAAATCATTAAATTTGTACCTTATTCAAAGACATGTTAGAAAAACAAGTATTAAATTTCGAAAAAACAGCTATTGTAGGTATCGTAACCCAAAATCAAAGCGAACAAAAACTAAACGAATATCTTG
>JAYTBZ010000019.1:0-11157 GCA_043736705.1 Flavobacterium sp.
GAAATCATTCTTATTATTTTTAGGAATCAGAACTTCACTTGGATTAAAATTCTGTAACAGTTTGTCAATGTATTCTGCATTGCCTTGCGCCGTTAAAAACTCTCCTGTAGAAACATCTAAAAAGGAAATTCCTATAGATTTATTGGCAAAAAAAATGGAAGCTAAAAAGTTATTCGTTTTAGATTGCAAAACTTCATCGTTCATAGAAACACCGGGAGTCACTAGCTCAGTAACGCCACGTTTCACAATGGTCTTGGTCATTTTTGGATCTTCGAGTTGATCACAAATTGCTACTCGAAGTCCTGCTTTGACTAATTTCGGTAAGTATGTATTTAAGGAATGATGCGGGAAACCAGCTAATGCCGTTTCCGTTTCTGAGCCCGCACCGCGTTTAGTCAAGACAATTCCTAATATTTTTGAGGCACGAACTGCGTCCTCTCCAAATGTTTCATAAAAATCTCCAACACGAAATAAAAGACAAGCATCAGGATACTTTCTTTTAATTTCATTGTACTGTTTCATTAACGGCGTTTCCTTAACTACTTTATCTTTAGATGCCAATTGCGTTAGTGTTTAAAAATGATAAAAAATAACAGCGAATTTATCGATTTTAAAACAAATAAATACGGAGTACAAAGAATTAAACTATTTTAAGAAAGTTTTAAGTCATAATTTCTATTTTTTATTTAAGTTTGTAATTACTTTTAAATTGATATAGATATGAAAAAAATAATTACGCTAGCATTGCTAGTAGTTTTAGGTGTAGCAACTTCTACTGCACAAGAAACTTCAAAAAAATTGAAAGCTACTACAGCTAAAGCTGTTGCTGCAAAAGTAAATGGAGCAGGAATGGTTTTCGTAACGGAAACTATTGACTACGGTACTGTAGCTCATAACTCTGATGGCAAACGCGAATTTGTTTTTACAAATAATGGAAACAAGCCTTTAATTATTACAAATGCGCAAGGATCTTGTGGTTGTACGGTTCCTACTTATCCGAAAGCACCAATTGCTCCAGGAGCGAAGGGTGTAATTGGAGTAAATTATGATACTTCAAGAGGTGGTTCAGCTTTTACAAAAACGGTTACGTTGACAACAAATGCTGTTGTTCCTACTAAAACGCTTACCATCAAGGGAAATGTTTTAGCTGCTCAGGCTGCTAAAAGCTAAATTTAATAAAATATACTAAAAAGCTTCCATTCATTTCGGAAGCTTTTTTTTTGAATAATATACAAAGAATGAGAAAGCTTGAAAACAGTGAACTAGATCGCAAATCCATTGAGGACTTTAAACAATCTGAAAAAACACCTTTAATCATAGTGCTAGATGATATCCGTAGTTTGCATAATATTGGCTCCGTATTTAGAACTGCCGATGCTTTCTTGATCGAAAAAATATACTTATGCGGCATAACAGCCACACCTCCAAACAAAGAGATTCATAAAACGGCCCTTGGCGCAACCGAAACAGTAGCATGGGAACATCATGAGAATGTTCTTGCAGTTATTGAAAAATTGCGAGCTGAAAACGTAATAACCTTTGCCATTGAGCAAGTAGAAAGCGCCATTTTTTTACAAGATTTTGAAATTCAAAAAGGAAAAAAATATGCTTTAGTTTTTGGAAACGAAGTACATGGCGTTTCTCAAGAAGCAGTTGCGTTATGTGATGGATGTATTGAAATTCCGCAGCTGGGCACCAAACATTCTTTGAATATATCAGTAAGTGCAGGAATTGTAGTTTGGGATTTATTTAAAAAAATGAACTGGCCAAAATGATTTTTTTTAATAAAATAAGAATTGAGTAATACATTTAGCAAATGAAAATTTATAACTTTTTGAAATTATCTTCAGTTTTTTCTCGCTCGTTCCCATGGCAGAATGTTCCGCCAATACCTTTTTTTCGATAAAGAAAAATACTGCTATAATCTCAAAAAGCGCAATAAATTCGATACATTTTAATTTCGTAATAAACCCATATCCATTATCAAGTATAGATGATGCGCCACGAATTAGAGCAACAGGAAATCAAAGCTACTGCCCCGGAACTTCATTGAAAATAGTAACTGATGTAAATATAACTAACACTGATATTACAGATACAGGTACTGAAGCTATTTACATTCAGATTTCTTCGGGTTATGTAAACGGGCAGGATTTAATTCAATTAGCCAATCCTACATTACACCCAAAAATTATTTCTAGTTGGGATACTCCTTCAGGAAAATTAAAATTATCTAGCCCAACCGGAGCAGATGTTTTATACAGCGACTTTGTAAAAGCAATAAAAGACATTGAATTTAGCAGTTCATCCGCTTCTCCGTCAGGGATTCGAAATTTCTCAATCACAATAGGACAAGCAAATTATTTACCCAGAAACGGGCATTATTATCAATATGTTCCGAACATAGGAATTAACTGGACAGCAGCCAAAACAGCAGCAGAGACAAGCACTTATTATGGATTGAAAGGCTATTTAGCTACAATTACCGCAGCTGACGAAGCAAAAATATCTGGGGAACAAGCCGCAGGTGCTGGATGGATTGGTGGCAGTGACGCTGAAACAGAAGGCATTTGGAAATGGGTAACCGGTCCAGAAAGCGGAACTGTTTTTTGGAATGGAGCCATAAATGGATCAAGTCCTAATTTTGCTTTTTGGAATTCAAACGAACCAAACAATAACAATGGCATAGAACATTATGCGCACATAACCGCACCAGGAATTGGCACATCAGGATCATGGAATGATTTACAAATAAATGGAGATGCAACTGGAAATTACCAACCCAAAGGATATATTGTAGAATATGGCGGAACGCTGGGAGATCCAACACTTGAAATTGCTACTAGTACAACCATTACAATATTACAAATCACTGGAACAACTCCAGCTTCAAGATGTGATTCAGGCACTGTAACACTTCAAGCAACCGCTTCTAAAGGTAGTGTAAACTGGTATGATGCCGAAAGTGGAGGAACTTTATTGGCAACAGCCAACACTTATACAACACCATTTTTAACAGCCACAACAACTTATTATGTTGATACTGTATGCGCAACATCAAGAACGGCAGTTACAGCCACTATATATACAATCCCTACTATTACGACTACCAATTCTCCTGTTTCTAGATGTGGACCAGGAAGTATAACTTTAGAAGCAACCGCTTCAACTGGAAATATAAACTGGTATTCAACTCTAAACGAAAACACTATCATAGGAACTGGAACAAGTCTGACTATACCCAATGTTACTCAAAACACAACCTATTATGCAGAAGCAATCAATAACGGATGTAGTAATGAGAACAGGGTTTCGGTTGCAGTTACTATTTATAACCCACCAGTGCTTACAGACCAAGAATTAATATTATGTAAATCCAGCACTCTTACCCTTGACACACAAATTCCTAATATGACTTATTTATGGTCAACAGGAGAAACTACCGCAACAATTACCGTTTCTACTTTTGGTATTTTTACAGTTGATGTAACAAGTCCCACGCCTGAAAATTGCACGAGCAGAAAAAAAATTACTGTTATTGAACATAATATTCCTGAAATAGACCGCATTGATGTAAACGGAACTACGGTCACGATTTATTTATTAAAACCAGAGGACTATTTTGAATATTCTATTGACGGAGTCAACTATCAAAGTTCGAATGTGTTTTTCGATGTACCCAGTGGCTTACAAACAGCGTATGTAAGAGAAGTGAATTCTTGTGGGGTAGATAGTAAAGCATTTGTAATTTTAATTGCTCCAAAATTCTTTACACCAAATAACGACTCTTATAATGACGTATGGGAAATAAAAGGATTAATTAATTACCCTGAAGCAGTGATAACCATTTTTGATCGGTATGGAAAACTGATTACTAAACTAAGCGCAATAAACCAATCATGGGATGGAACATTTAGTAAAAATCTGATGCCTGCTTCCGATTATTGGTATATCTTGAAAATTGACAATACTAGACCTGTAATGAAAGGGCATTTTTCTCTGAAAAGATAAAAAAATTGACTTTATAGTTTAAAACAGCCGCCTATTTATTGATTAATCTTCTTTTGTATTTCTTCCAGAATATAGAGGTAATCTTCGTGATTTTTTACAAAATCACGATCGGAAACATCGATGATTAAAACATTCAAATCGGTTTGGGATTTGATATAATCCAGATAACCACTATTGATTTTATCTAAATATGTAGCTGGGATTTTTTGCTCATAGCTTCTACCCCGTTTCTTAATGTTTTGCAAAAGCCGCTCAGAATTCTGATATAAATAAATGTACAAATCCGGTTTTGGCATTTCTTTGTAAATAATATTAAAAAGATTGCGATACAAGCGGTATTCATCTTCAGCCAAAGTTATTTTGGCAAAAATTAAAGATTTGAAAATATGATAATCCGCTACGATGAAGTCCTTAAACAAATCAAATTGCGCCAAATCATCCGATAATTGTTGATAACGATCCGCCAAAAAAGACATTTCAAGCGGGAAAGCATAGCGGTTTTGATCTTTATAAAACTTGGGCAAAAAAGGATTGTCCGCAAAACGTTCTAATACAGTTTTCGCATTAAAATCCTCAGCTATTTTAGTCGCTAATGTGGTTTTTCCTGCTCCTATATTCCCTTCAAAAGCAACATAATTAAATTGCTCTAACGGAATGCTCTGCAATGGATTTACCAAATTCTGAACCACTGTACAAACACTTTCATCCGGCGACAATGCTAATAATTCCGATATGCTCTTTTGAAGAATTGGATGTTTCCAATCTAAATTTAAATCTTGAATGGGTAATAAAACAAAATTCCTGTTTTGCATTAATGGATGCGGAATCTCCAGTTTTTCGGTAGCAATAATTTCTGAATCGAAAGCAATCAAATCAATATCAATGGTACGCGATTGGTATTCTTGTACTTTATTTCGCAACCTACCTAATCGCTTTTCTATTTTTAAAACTTGACTTAACACTTTTTGAGCCGATGAGAAAGTATGCAAAACAAGCGCACAATTGTAAAAAGCATCACTTTCAAAACCCCAAGCTGGCGTTTCGTACAATCTGGAAACTTTTATTACAGTACCCACCTCCTGATGAATCAATTCTAAGGAACGCTTGATATTTTCTAAACGATTGCCTAGATTACTGCCTATAGATATAATAACCTGATGTTGTGATTTCATAATTGGGTGCAAATTAACTAAAAGAATTTTATAATTAGTAATCTATTTGTATCAGAAATGGATAATTTGACTTCGTCTTTCCGTGTTTTTATTTGTAACATTTCATTCCTTTGTGCGACTTATTAAAAAAATATAATTATGAGATTTTTAGGAAATGTATTGGCAACCATTATAGGTATTTTTGTTTTTTTCATGCTGTCCTTTTTTGGAATACTACTTATCGGAGCTATTTTTGGTGGTGAATCTGAGGGTGTAGTGGTAAAAAACAATTCTGTAATTGAATTAAACTTAGAAGATATTCAAAATGATTACGCTGGGAAATATACAGATCCTTTGGTAACCATGTTTTCAGAAAATAAAAAAGTTGGTTTGATTGATATTATCAATGCGATTGAAGTAGCAAAAACAGATGATGATATCAAAGGAATTTCTATTTTGAACAATACATCCGCACTGGGAATGGCACAAAGTAAAGCCTTGCGAGATGCTTTGGAAAGTTTTAAAAAATCAGGGAAATTCGTTATGGCGTATTCCAATTCGTATTCACAAAAAGAATATTATTTGAATTCTGTTGCTAGTCCCATTTACATCAATCCGGTGGGAGATATGGATTTCAAGGGATTATCCGCTGAAATTATGTTCTTCAAGGATTTTCAAGAAAAATCAGGATTGAAGATGGAAGTCATCCGCCACGGAAAATATAAAAGTGCTGTGGAACCCTTTTTAGAAAATAAAATGAGCGATGCTAATAGAGAGCAAACCACTGCGCTGTTAAACTCTGTTTGGAATTCCATCACTGCTGACATTTCGAAAAGCAGAAACATATCGGTCGCACAATTAAACGAAATTGCAAATGGACTTCTTGCTCGAACTCCTGAAATGGCAAAGGCTCAAAAATTAGTAGATATCGTTGCTTATGAAGATGTGTATCACAATGCCATCAAAAAAGCACTGAAAGTGAAAAATGATGAAGATTACAACAAAGTATCTGTTTTAGATTATGCGCAAAAAGTTGCTACTACCTCCCAAACATTTGATAGTTCTGATGAAATCGCTATCATTTATGCGCAAGGGGAAATCATGGGTGGCGAAGGTGATGTAACTGTAATTGGCGAAGGTTCTATGCGTCGTTCATTACAAGAAGCTCGTGAAAATAAAAATGTGAAAGCTATTGTACTCCGCATCGATAGTCCTGGCGGTAGCGCTTTGACCTCAGATTTGATTTGGAGAGAAATTGAATTGACGAAGAAAGTTAAACCAATCGTAGTTTCTATGGGGAATTATGCGGCATCTGGCGGATACTACATTGCATGTAATGCAAACACGATCTTTGCTGAAGCTAATACCATAACAGGATCAATAGGTGTTTTTGGAATTTTGCCAAATTTTACACCACTCGCAACTAAAATTGGAATTTATACCGAACAAGTAGAAACCCATCAAAACGCAGCAAACTACAGTCCTTTTGTGCCAATAGATGAAAAATTCAAAGCTGTTACCTTAGAAGGGGTTGAACATATTTACAAAACATTTGTAACACATGTAGCTGAAGGCCGTAAAATGACTTTTGCGCAAGTAGACGCAATTGCACAAGGAAGAGTTTGGACAGGTTCCGAGGCACTAAAAATTGGACTTGTGGACAAAATAGGTGGATTAGATGATGCTATTGCAAAAGCTGCCTCTTTAGCTAAAATAAAAAAATACAGCACTCAAAATTATCCAGAATACGAGAAAAATTTTAATGATCTTTTAGCTAATTTCCCTTTTGCAAAAACAAAAGCTGATTTTATAAAAGAAGAAATCGGTGTGGAAAATTACCGTATTCTGCAAGAGATAAAAAAACTACAAACTCGAAAAGGTATACAAGCCATCATGCCTTTTGAAATAAACATACATTAAAAAAAAGTACCCATTATACATCCGTTGAAGCACTTGCTTGAACGGATTTTTTTTTGCAAAATACAATAATTTTGTATCCTCTGGAGTTAAAATTATAAAGTTATCAGACCATAAACCGCTATATTATCTCAGGAATCCTCTTTTTTCACTACATTTATAACTCTAAAGAAAAAATATCATGGTAAAGAAAATTTTTAAAATTATTTTAGTGCTTATGCTTCTTTTGGTCGTAACTCTATTTGCTGCACCCTATATTTTTCAAGACCAAATAAAAGCTAAAATTGCTAAAGCTATCAATGCCAAAGTCGATGCAAAGGTTTCCTTCGCAGAAGCTGATTTAAGTTTGTTTAAAAGTTTCCCTAACGCAAATGTAACTTTAGAAAAATTAGTGATTATAAACAAGGCTCCTTTTGAGGGTGATACATTAATTTCATTGGGAGAACTAAATTTAAAAATGTCTATCAAAGAGCTTTTCAAAGGCAAAGAGGAAGCGATTGCAATTGACGGAATCACTTCAAAAAATGGATTAATCAACATTATCTTTAACAAAAACGGTGTTGGAAATTATGATATTGCTTTGAAGGATGAAAAAACTGCAGCGGGTAGCAAAAGCAGTCCGTTATCCTTAAAAATACAAGAGTATGAAATCGAGAATTTCAAGTTTCGTTATTTTGACGAAAGTTCAAAAATAAAAATGGTAATCGACAGTTTAAACCACGAAGGAACTGGAAATTTTGCAGCACAAAAATTAGATTTAGTTACCAAGTCGACTGCAAAAGTATCCCTCGACATGGACAAAGTCAATTATATGAAAAACGTAGCATTAACGCTAGATGCAGTTTTAGGTATTGATTTAAACAATAATAAATACAAGTTCAAAGAAAACAAAGCATTAATCAATCAATTACCGTTGGAATTTGATGGTTTTATTCAAATGGTAGAAACGGGTCAGGAATATGATTTGAAATTTAAAACGCCTACTTCCTCTTTCAAAAATTTCTTGGGAATAATCCCTGCTGTGTATGCTGCTAGTTTGGATAATGTGAAAACAACGGGAGATTTTACTGTTAGTGGCTTTGCCAAAGGCTTGTATTCAAATACAACGGTTCCAAAATTCAACATTAAAATTGCATCCAATAACGCTTCTTTTAAATATCCTAACTTACCTAAGACCGTTGAAAATATCGTCATTGACACTAAAATCATCAATGATACAGGAATCCTTAATGATACATATGTCAATTTGGAAAAACTTTCTTTTCAGATTGATCAAGATGTTTTTAATGCCAAAGCCAATATTAAAAATATTACACAAAACGCAATCGTAGATGCCGCATTAAAAGGAACTATCAATCTAGCAAATGTTTCCAAGGCATATCCTATAAAATTAAAAAAACCTTTATCTGGAATTTTAAAGGCTGATGTTACGACTAAATTCGATATGCAATCGGTAGAGAAAAGTCAGTACGAAAATATTAATAATGCGGGAACCATGAGTTTATCTGGCTTCCAGTATGTCGATGAAAATGGAAAATCAATGAACATCAGTACTGCGATCGTTCAATTCAATCCTAGTCAAGTTAATTTACAGCAATTAAATGCCACTACTGGTAAAAGTGACATTAGCGTTACTGGAGTTTTAGAGAATTTTTATGGATTTATTTTTAGAAATCAGGAATTGAAAGGAAACTTCAAGATGAACTCCAAGCAATTAGCAGTCGATGATTTCATGACAACTGGAGATGACAAAAAATCAGCAACAGCTGCTACTAAAAAACCAGAAGCAATGAAAATTCCTGCTTTCTTAAATTGTACGTTAATAGCAAATGCCACTACCGTTTTGTATGACAATTTAACATTGAAAGACGTCTCGGGAAAACTAATCGTGAAAGACGAAAAAGTAACCTTAGAAAATGTAAAAACATCCATTTTTGGTGGAACAATTGGTGTAAATGGAGCGGTTTCTACCAAAGGAAAAACGCCAGTCTTCAATATGAATTTAAAATTAAATCAAGTTGATATTGCGCAATCGTTTACCCAACTGGATATGTTGAAAAAAATCGCTCCAATTGCAGGAATTATAAATGGTAGACTGAATTCAAATATTAAATTAAATGGAAATCTCGATGCAACGGAGTTTACACCAGATTTGAAAACACTTACAGGAGATTTGCTTGGCCAACTGCTTTCTACAACCGTAAATTCTAGTAATTCGACGTTACTGACGGCTTTAGGTTCCAACCTAAAATTTATAGATGTAAGCAAAATTAATTTGAATGATATCAAAGCTGCAATTACCTTCAAGGATGGAAAAGTAAATGTAAAACCATTTGACATTAAGTACAAAGACATCAAAGCAACTGTTGGAGGAACGCATGGTTTTGATCAAAGCATGAATTACAATTTAAAATTTGATGTTCCAGCAAAATATCTTGGATCAGAGGCCAATGCGTTAATTGCAAAACTTTCTCCTGCTGATGCTGCTAAATTACAAAGCTTTCCTATAACTGCAATTCTTTTGGGTAATTTCACCAATCCAAAAATCACGACAGACATTAATAGTGCGGTTACCAAATTAACAACGCAATTAGTGAATCAACAAAAAGACCGATTGGTTAAGCAAGGAACATCAGCCTTGACGGATTATATCAATAAAAACAAGAAACCCAGTGACACTACAAAAACAGCTTCTCCCGTTGTTCCCGCAACGAAAGAAGAGGTGAGAGCTAAAGCAACTGATTTATTGAATGGATTGTTTAAAAAGAAAAAGAAAGTTGTCGATACGACTAAAGTCAATTAATATGACTTTTAGAAATACCAAAAAGAGGAATCGCAACTGTTGTGATTCCTCTTTTTTATTTTATCTTGAATTTAATGAGGTCCAATTGTAAAAAATAGCAGTCAGAATACAAACTACTGTTACAAATTATGATCTGGTAAACTATCGTGTCATGCGTAAGGGGTGGAAGCGACATCCTTTTATAGCTCTCGTTTTTTAGCGGGAGCTATAAAAGATACAGCGGACGACCCGACCCATTTGAAAAAATATTTTTTTTATTTTTTTAAATGGGATACGCCCCAATTCATGTTCTTACACTTTAATTGTAACCATATAACCTTCTGAACCCCGGATGTTGAAAACGCTTCCATCTTCAAAAAGTAAATATTGTCCTTTTATTCCAGTAAGAATTCCTTGAAATTGTGGTGTTTTATCTAAGCTTAAACTGTTTACTTTATTGGGATACTGTAAAATGGGATAATGCATCTCGTATAAATCATTTTTTTGGGAATAAAAGTATTCCTGAACTTCTGTTGGAATTAAGTTTTCTACTTTTAATCGCTCCGCTACTAAGTCAATTTGCTCTACATTATTTGTTAGCATTTTACGCCAGTTGGTTTTATCTGCATAATGGTTTTTCAGCGCAACCTCGGTAATTCCTGCTAAGTAACGATTGGGAACTTCCACGATAGAAATGGCTTGGTTGGCACCTTGATCAATCCATCGAGTTGGCACTTGAGTTTTGCGGGTCACGCCAACTTTGACTTCGCTAGACAATGCTAAATAGACAATATGCGGTTGCAATTGCACTTTTTCTTCGTATGCTAAATCCCGATCCTGTATGCCAAGATGTGCCGTGCTCAACTCTGGTTTCATAATCCAGTCGCCCACTGCAGGACTGGAATAAAAACAATCGTAACAAAATCCTTGACGGAATATTTTTTTCTTTTTGCTGCAATTCAGACATTGAAAGCCTACAAAACTAATTTCTAGGTTCTTGTTCAATAATTGATTTACATTTAAAAAACTATTTTCGAAAACTAAATAATATTGAATTGGATTTCCAAATTCAGTTTGCATTTTTTTGAGTACACCTTCGTAAGTCATGCGCTTTAAAGTTTCGGGTTTTACACAAGTTGTTAAACAAATTTTGTTATTTTTGGTAAAGTTATCATTCGTAATTCATAATTCATAATTTAAAAATGCCACTAACCATAATCAATTCGTTTGCTTCATGGGTTCTCAAACAAAGAATTCATCAGATCGAACTTTTCTTGAAATATCCAAATGAGGTTC
>JAYTBZ010000020.1:0-2259 GCA_043736705.1 Flavobacterium sp.
GCCCCAATATTTATCTGCTGGAACTTGCACTTCACCCATGGTGTCTTTTTCTATTCTGAATTTCATTTTGTTGTTATTTAGAAAAAATTATTTTGTTTACTACGTTTTTTAGCCCTGATGGAAATGGAAATCCTTTTATTTTTATTTTCAAAAATAAAAGATTGGAGTGTACAGCGGGAAAAGGCTCCAAATTCTGAGTTCAAAAATAAGGATAATTCCTTTTTTATAAAAATTCATTGGTAGTTTTTATGGTTTTTTATTGGTAAGAAAAGGAATTAAACTTACATTTGTGGCTACATTCAAAATTCCGGAAAACATGTTTGAATTTTCACAGTATTTAGGCTTTTTACTTTTCTTAACCATCCTTACAATTGGGTTTTGGTTGATGTTTTTTCTAGTTGGTTTCGTATCCTATTGGGTAGGAGGAGCAAGTTGGGAAGCATACAAAGAGAAAAGAGCAAAAAAGAAGCAGGAACAATCAGTTTAATCTTTTTGTAACATAAAAAAGGACTCCTAATTACGGGTCCTTTTTTTTATGTCTTTTTTTGAATTTTTTAACGTACTAAAAAAAAGAGGACCCGTTCTCACGAGCCCTAGTTCTTATTCTTGATGTTTTTATCCTTGATAATCACCTTCATTATCATTCTGGTTTCGCTTAGGTTGTTCTCTTTCGTTTTTTGCTTTGTTAAAACGATATGTGAACGATAAGGTAAACTGTCTTTCTCTCCACTGCATCTCGCTGTAAGAACTTACAACACCTGGAAGAAATGTCTCCATCATTCTTTTTCGGGAATTGAATACATCGCTGATGTTGAATGAAAGTGTTCCTTTGTCTTTCAGAACATCTTTGCTGAACGCTAAGTTAGCACCAAATACACCTAAGCTTCTTCCTTGTGCATTATTTTGAGGTCCATTATAGGTCGCATTTGTTTGCCAATCAATTTTATATGGTAAGGTGATTTTTGAAGTCAGTCTTGTGGACCAAGATGTTGCCACGTTATCAAAATTTTGTACAACTTCATTATTTTTAAAATCGATATATGTAAAATCTCCTTGAGTTTCGTTTCTAAAGAAATTGAAATTACTGTTTAATTTCCACCATTTGAAAGGAGAATAGTTCAACGTGAATTCAAATCCTAATCTATATTCTGTAGCTAAGTTTATTGGTGAGCTTATGATAACAGGCGTACGTGTATCTGCACCACCATTAACTTGTGTTACTTCTCCATTTACAACAGTATCTTCACCGTCAATTACAGTTACAATAAATTCACCAGATTCTCTGCGGGCAAATTGAAATGAATCAGTTGTTTTGTTTACATATAAAGAAGTATTAAAGGTCAATTTATCCCATCTTTTTATGTAGCCAAAATCTAATGCATCTGTAAAAGCAGGATCAATATCAGGGTTTCCTACAAATATATTGATGTTGCTTGACAAGTTGCTAAAAGGGTTTAATAATCGTCCTCTGGGTCTTTGTACTCTTCGGCTGTAACTAACAGATGTACTACTTTTATCTGATATTTCATAGGTTAAGAAGGCGCTTGGGAAAAAATTGTTGTATTTTTTAGTATTAAAATCATTGGTTGCTAATTGATTGATTTCAATATTAGAATCTTCAAATCGTAATCCAAAAAGAGCAGAGAACTTATTTAATTTTATCCCATATTGTGTATAAACAGCATTTACCTTTTCTTTGTATTGTAGTGTGTTAGTGAAATTTGTATTGATTTTACCATCATTAACTACACTGTAATCAGTAAGTAATTCGGAGAAATCACCACGATATCCTGCTTCAAACTGGCTACTTTTTCCAAAGGGCAGCACGTAATCTGTTTGTAGTAAGTTTCTACTTTGCTTTTGATTATTAATAGTATTGTCAAATTTCACCACACTTGTATTGGTACGGGTATCTGTAATTAAAGCATCATTAAGTTCATCACTAGTCGAAAACGAACCGTCGAAAGTCAATTTATGACCGTCTTTTTTGAATTTCTTGGTAAAATTAGTTGTAAATTCTACGTTTTCACTGTCGCTATTTTCTAAATTGATCCGGTTACGGGTGTAGTCATACTTAAAATCGGCATCATAGTTATTCTGAAAAACATTATCTACGTTGATTCCATTACTTTTTCTGTAGTTTATTGAATTGGTCCATGAAGTCTTTTCATTCAAGTACAACTCAATTCCAAATGTTCCATTATACCCTTTATTGTCTCTTTCGTTTTCTCTAGTTTCATTTACATAATCGCGAGTCGA
>JAYTBZ010000021.1:0-25194 GCA_043736705.1 Flavobacterium sp.
CAAACGGGTTTTTAAATATGATGATTTACATGCATACCATTAACACATCGCTTGAGAGCAATAATGAAAATGATGATGATGTAATTGTATTGTAAACATGTGTTTTATTTTTCTATGCAAAGATAAAAGCTTTTTTAATTAAAAAGCAATTAATACTTTAACTAATATTGTTTTTTTATTAAAATACTTTTTTATTCCTTATATTACTACTTTGTAGGGCTAATTTTCTCTGTATTTTGACCTACTGCTGTACTATCGGTTCTAATTTCAGTATGACGAACTTCGCCTCCTGTAGTAGCAGTTTGTTGTGCAAAAAATACGGCAATAAGAGCAATTCCTATAGCGATATAGGAAACTAGTTTAGCTCTTGGCTTGTTTTTCAAATTAGAATAGAAACCAAATAGCGATGTAATTGCCAGCGCATATAAAACAATTGCTAATTTTTCGGCCATTTCTTCGTGTCTATGAATAATTGCTTTTCCTATTTCTGGGAAATCTTCTACCATTTCCTCTGCTCCTTCGCCAGTATACATGCTAAAAAAGCCAAAAACAGCTGCAATTACAAATAATACATAAGCTGTGTTTTGTACGGACTTGTTCTGAAGTACAATTCCTGCGATTAAAATTCCGAGTCCAAAAATTGTTCCCATAATAGGAAAGTGGTTTACAACTAAGTGTACGTGTGCATCATTCATTATTTTATAATTTTAGTTATTATTTGTTATTGCTTTAAATTTAAAAAATATTATCCTGCCAAAGAAACGCCTATCCAAGATCCAATTCCATAAGTAATTGCGGCGGCTGCCAATCCAAAAGAAACTTGTCTTAATCCAGAAAATAAAACACTTTTTCCAGTTAATAAAGTGATAGCGGCTCCTATTCCAAAAAGCCCTACAATACTACTTCCCAGACTTAATAAAATGGCATTTTTTCCATCTAGAAACATAAACGGATATAATGGAATAATAGCTCCAATGGCAAAAAGCACAAAAGATGCTGTTGCTGCTTCCCAAGCTGATCCGCCTAATTCCTCTTTATCGATTCCTAATTCTTCTGTTATTATGGCATCTATAGCCGTTTGCGGATTTTCAAAGGCTTTGTCAGCCAATTTTTGTGCTTCGACAGCATTCATTCCTTTGGCCTGATACAATAAAACTAATTCTTTTTTTTCTTCATCTGGAGAAGCTTCCAATTCTTCAGTTTCCAAATCGATTTGGCGCTGGTTTAATTCTCTTGAACTCTGTACCGAAAGCCATTCGCCCAAGGCCATTGAAATTGCTCCAGCCAAAAGTCCTGCAATTCCGGTTAACAATATGGTATCATGAGATACGGCAGCTCCAGCAACTCCCATGACCAAACTCATGTTTGAAACCAATCCATCATTTGAACCCAAAACTGCTGCTCGCAAGGCATTACCTCCTACAGATTTATGGCGACTTTCAAATTTAGACAATAGCCCTCCTGAAATATTTAGAGCAGCATTTTTATTTACAGCATCAATAATATGCAGGTGATTGTGTTCAAAACCTGTTGGTTTTTCACCCGTTTTAATTTTGTTTCGAACCGTATTTTCAGCAAACTGTTTTTCTACAGCAGATAAAGCGCTAATTATAGAACTGTATCCGAAAATTTTGCCCAGCTTCAATTGAAATTTTGCGCGACCAGATGGTAAAGGCATTTTGTAATTCGGTTCAATGGTATGAACTTTATCTAACATATTTTTCGCATGTCCCTTTTCTATTTTGCCAAGGCTTAGAAGTACTCTCGAAAGACTTTCATCAGTTTGTATAGCAGCAATACTATCGTATAAAAAGGCCGTATCAACTTCTGTTTGCAACTGATTTTTAAGTTTATTCAAGTCCATTTTTTCTTGTTTACTTTTCTAAATAAAAAATTTCAAGTATCCGTTTTTTTTACACTATTCATTTTACTAATTCCAAGATATTCAATCTAAAACCTATTCCAGTCAAATGATAAATCTAAACATTTTATTCCTCTAAATTCTTCATTTTCATTAAAAGTGAATAAGCCCCTTTAATCACAATAGTGGCCTCATTCAAATCTTCTGAAATAATTTCAGTAAATTCATTTTCTGTATTTCCTGTTGTTACTTCTCTCATTTCAAATTGTTTGTTTTCTTTGGCAACAAAAATATAATTTTTGTTTTCATAGTTTACAATAGCCTCCGCTGGCAATACATTTGATTGCTGACTTTTTAGTTCTATTTCGGCATTCATATACATTCCCGGTAAAAGTGTTTTATCGTATTTATCAAAATGACAATGTATTTCTGTACTTCGGTTTTCAGAAAAATCTTTACCGATAAGGATAATTTTGCAATAATATTTTTTCTCCGGATTGGTATTAGTGTATGCAAGTACGGATTGACCGATAACCAATTTATTTATGTCTTTTTCGAATACGGTTAGTGCCAAATGAATATCAGAAGGATTTACAATCTCAAATAAGATATCACTAGGATTTACATATTTACCAATATTTACATTTACTTTCGATACAAATCCGCTTATAGGCGAATATATGTTGATGCTTTTTGAAATATTTTTTGCCGATACATTGCTTGGATTTATCCCTGCGAATTCTAATTTCTTACCATACGATTGCACCATTACAGATAGTGAGTTGTATTCTGATTGTGCTTGTTGATAAACTTTATCGCTGCTGGCTTTGCTTTGATTGAGCTCTTTTTGACGTTCAAATTCAGCTTTGGCATACCCAATTTTTGCTTTTGCCAAAAGGTAATCTTCCTGCAATTGAATGTATTGCTGGTCTTCTACTACGCACAATACTTGTCCCTTGATTACATACATTCCCTCTAAAAGTTTAGTGTATTTTAAATATCCTCCCATTGGAACACTTATCGATACTAAATTTTGAGGAGGAACATCTATTTTCCCATTTAATTTTAATAGTGATGAAATCTCTTTTTGCTCGATTTTCCCAGTTTTAATACCCGCATTTTTTATTTGCGCATCGGTAAGTGTTGTTGTATTTTCAATAGCCGGAGTGGCTTCTGTTTCGTTTTCTGTTTTTTTATTACTACACGAGTACAGAAAAAATAACCCTAGTAAAGTAATGACTGTATTTTTCATTTATTTTGATATTAAATTTCCAAATCTAATAATTGTTTCATTGTATTTTCTAACTATTTCAATGTAGTTACTTTGAATTTCTGTATTTTGGTTGATCAACATTACCCATTCTAGATAATTGATGTCACCATTAATGAATTTATCATTAGCTGCTTTAGTTATCAAATCTACATTCTTTAACGCCTGACTTTCATAATAATCAATAGTTTCTTGATACTTTTTCGAATCTTGAATTAATTGTTTGTAATCACTCTGCAGTTTTAATTTTTCATTTTGTAAATTATTTTCTGCAATTTGACTGTTGATTTCTAATGCTTTTTGTCTGTTTTTTAGGTTTGAATTGAAAAGCGGTAGCGCAACTCCAAATTGTCCATAAACGCCAGTATAGCTGTCTTGAAAAGCAGTATTTGTTTTGAATGTCTGGTAATAAACACCGCCTATTAATTCGGGTAGTTTTTTAGATTTTTCAAGTGAAATTTGCGCTTTGTTACTGTTTATTTCTTGCTCAAGTAATTTTATATTGGGCAGATAGTCAATAGCATTTTTATCTAAATTTTCAATAAAATCCATTTTGAATTTATCTGAAACTGGGACAAAGTCTTCATCTGTATTCAGGATATATTTGAATTGCAATTGTGTCATTTTATAATCACTTTGTAATTCCAGAAGTTGGATTTTTATTTGTCCAGATTGGTTTTCAGCGGTTGCTTTTTCTAAGATATTGCTTTCTCCTTTATCAAAACGAAGTGTTGATTTCCTTAAAAATTCAGAATAGATACTGTCATTTTTCAGCAATAGTTTTTCTTTTTCTTTAAGATAAATCATTTCATCAAACACTGTCATCACTTGTCTTGTTATTTCCTTTCTTTGTAAGGCTTCATTCCATACTCCAATTTTGGCTTCTTCAATTAGCAGTTGTTTCTGTCTTTTGTAAACCGTTGGAAATTTTATGCTTTGTGAAATACCAATTTTCATATCATTTGCATTACTGTTAAACTGACCATATTCTCCAATAATTCCTGTGTTGGAAATATCATAGCCTGTTTTGGTCATTTGTTGTAAATAATCTGAATTTAGTTTTCCATTTTTAATTTTAATATTATTAGAAAGAGCCGTTTCAATCGCTTTGTCAATTGAAATCTTTTCCTGAGCATTTGCATTTTGGAAAGTAAAAAACAGTCCCAATACAATTATTGTTGTAATTGATTTGATCTTTTTTGGTTTTAAATGAATTCCTTTTTCAATCATGATATATAAAATTGGTAAAACAAATAATGTTAAAAATGTGGCAACCAATAATCCTCCAATCACAACAGTTGCCAGAGGTTTTTGAACTTCGGCTCCGGAACCGTTGCTTAAAGCCATAGGTAAAAATCCTAAAGATGCTACAAATGCAGTCATTAAAACAGGACGTAAACGTATCTTAGTTCCTTGTAAAACAATCGCTTTTAAATCGGTTTCACCCGATTTCCGAATGCTATTAAATTCTGCAATTAACACCAATCCATTTAGAACCGCTACACCAAATAAGGCTATAAAACCAACTCCAGCACTAATGCTAAAAGGCATTCCCCGCAATGCTAAAAAGAAAATACCTCCAATTGCCGAAAGTGGAATAGCAGAATAAATCAATAATCCTTGTTTTACGGAGTTGAATGCAAAATAGAGTAAAATGAATATTAATAGTAACGAAACCGGCACCGCAATCATCAAACGATTTTTGGCTTCATTTAAGTTTTCAAAAGCACCTCCATACGTAGGATAGTAACCTGCAGGAAATTTTATTTGAGCTTCGACTTTACCTTGTAATTCTTTTACAATACTTTGTACATCTCGGCTTCGAACGTTAAACCCAATCACAATTCTACGTTTAGCATCTTCTCTTTGTATCTGGTTTGGACCTTCGGTAATTTCAACTTTTGCTAATTGTGATAACGGAATTTGCAAACCATTTGGTGTTGGAATTAATAAATTTTGAACATCAGCTAAATCCTGACGTTTTTCACCTTCTAACCGAACTACTAAATCAAATCTTTTTTCGCCTTCATATATGACTCCCGTGCTTTGTCCCGCAAAAGCGGTATTTACAATTCTATTGATATCTTCAATATTCAATCCATATTGCGCAATTGAAGCTCTATTATAGTCAATTACTACTTGAGGTAATCCGGTAACGGTTTCTATAAAAAGATCAGAAGTACCTTCTACGGTATTCACAATTTTACCCAATTTATTGGCGTATAAAGCCAGAGTATCTAAATTTTCTCCAAATATTTTGCACACTACATCTTGTCTTGCACCCGTCATTAATTCATTAAAACGCATTTGTACTGGATATTGAAAACCATAGGAAACTCCGGGAACGGCCTCTAATTCCTTAGCCATTTTTTGGGATAATTCATCAAAAGTTTTGGCAGAAGTCCATTCGCTTTTATCTTTTAAAATGATCATCATATCGCTGGCATCAATTGGCATTGGATCGGTAGGTACTTCGCTACTTCCTGTTTTACCAACAATTTTCTCTACTTCGGGAAATTTTTCAATTAGTATTTTTGCACCTTGTGAAATAGCAGTCATAGACGTTTGCAAATTACTTCCCTGCAAAACCCTTGTTTCTACTGCAAAATCACCTTCTTCTAATGAGGGCATAAATTCGCCGCCCATAAACGAAAGTGTAATTAGGGCTAAAACAAATAATCCCAAAGTTGCGCCGATAATTGCTCGTGGAATTCCCAATGCTTTATTTAAAAGAGGTTGATAGAAATTTTCTAATTTTTCCATAATTCTATCTGAAAAAGTTTTTTTGTGAGATAATTTTTTATTCAAAAATAAAGCAGTCATCATGGGAACATAAGTCAGCGACAATATAAAAGCACCAAATAATGCAAAGGCAATCGTTTGTGTCATAGGCAAAAACATTTTTCCTTCGATGCCACGCAACGTAAAAATAGGAATGTAAACGATCAATATGATTAACTCTCCAAATACGGATACATTACGCATTTTTATAGCCGTTTTCAACACGGTTTTGTCCATATCTTCCTGTGAGATTTGAGTAGTTTTCCTGCTGTGTAAACCTAACAAGCAGGCTTCTACAATAATTACGGCACCATCTACAATCAATCCAAAATCTAATGCTCCTAAACTCATTAAATTTCCGCTAACACCAAACATATTCATCAATATGACTGCTATTAACATGGATAAAGGAATAACTGAGGCAACAATTAATCCTGCTCTTATGTTTCCTAAAAAGAGGATTAAAACAAACAGTACAATTAACGCTCCTTCTAATAAGTTTTTTTCAACTGTTGAAATGGAATTGTTTACCATTTTGGTTCGATCTAGAAAAGGTTCTAGAATAACGCCATCGGGTAACGTTTTTTCGATTTGTGCAATTCGATCTTTAATTTTCTTGATTACAACATTACTATTGGCTCCTTTTAACATCATTACAACTGCGCCCGAAACTTCGCTGGACTGAACTCCTTTTTTATTAAAAGTCATAGCTCCATAACGAATAGCACTTCCAATTCGAACATCAGCTATATCACGGATAAATAAAGGACTACCGCTAGTGGTATTTTTAATTGAAATATCTTTTATATTTTCGATAGTATTAATTAACCCTTCACTCCGGATGTATAGTACTTTTGGTCCTTTTTCGATATATGCACCACCTGTATTTTGATTATTTTTTTCTAAAGCCGTAAAAACATCTGTTATAGTAATATTATAGGATTGCAATTTATTTGGGTCTACAGCAATTTCAAATTGTTTTAATTTTCCACCAAAACTGCTTACTTCTGCCACTCCTTCAACGCTTAACAACTGACGGCGAACAATCCAATCCTGAATAGTTCTTAATTCGGTTACATCATATTTTTTTTCATAACCAGGTTTAGCTCTGACTACATATTGATAGATTTCACCTAGTCCTGTTGTTACTGGTGCAAGAAAGGGATCTCCAATACCTGTGGGAATCTGGTCTTTTACAGCACTTAATCGTTCCGTAACTTGTTGTCTCGCCCAGTACACATCAGTTGCATCATTAAAAACAATGGTTACGACGGATAAACCAAAACGAGAAAAACTACGAATTTCTTTCAGTCCAGGAATATTACTGTTGGCTTGCTCAATTGGAAATGTAATCAGTCGTTCAATATCAGTTGCGCCTAGTGATGGTGCTGATGTAATTATTTGAACTTGATTATCCGTAATATCAGGAACCGCATCAATGGGTAATTTGGTAAATTGATAACTTCCATATCCTACAAGGGCTATAATAAAAAGACCAATGATGAGTTTATTTTTGATTGAAAACTCAATAATTTTATTCAACATAATTTATAAATATTAATTATTTTTCTAAGAATATGCTGTAATACAAACAGTCATCAATGTATAAACGAAGATGAATTGTAAAAAAAGCATTAAAAATAATTAGCAATATTTTGGAGGTCTCCAAATAGATAATAGAGCTATTGAAGAAAAATAATTTTGTAAAAAAGCTATTTTTTGTTGTTCTATAAAATAATAGTTAGGAATAAATTTGAATAATTTTGTTTCTAAATTTAGCGCTAAATTTTGATTAAATGAAAAGTCCGAATGATTATGGAAAGGTAAATCTCCATGTTCATCCTGTTTCTCATCAGGATGTTTGTCCAAATAATGATCCGTTAAAAAATGGATAAGAGTAACATCTTTTTGATTATGAGTGTGCTTAATAAAATGTGAAACCAAAATTGGCAATCGTAAACTATCCTCAACAACAAAAGGAACCGTTAGTTGAAGACAAATAATTAAAGTCAATATGTTTTTTATAAATTTCACAAAACAAATATAAGTCGTTTTTTTATTTTATTTTAAATGATATACTATCCTAAACCTACACGCATTAGGTTCCTTCTTCTAAAGAAAATTAAATAATCTGGGTAACTTTTATAAAATATTAAATACATAATTAAGCAGATGTAATTAAATAAAGCACAAAAGTAAGGTTTGAAGAAAGGTATTGACTTCAGAACTACTTAAGGTTTACTTCAAGTAATCTTAAAATAACGGTCGTTCCTTTGTTCTCTTGACTTGTAATTGCAATATCAATGTTGAGTAGAGAGCATAATCTTTTTACAATAGAAAGACCTAAACCAGTCCCTTTAATTTCGGGATGACTACTCGACTGGGAGCGATAAAATTGATTAAAAATTTTGTCAATATCCTCTGCTGCAATTCCTATACCAGTATCACTAATGTGGCATTCAATTGTTGAATCAATTTCTTTCAAGTCGATTACTAAGTTTCCGTTTTGATGCGAATATTTTAGGGCGTTCGATATTAAATTATTAATAACTATCGAAAATAAATATTCATCTGTTTCTATGTAATGTTCTGCAGAAAAATTGGTGCTAACATTGATTTTTTTATTTAGTATGATCGTTGAAAATCGAGAAATAGTATCTAAAAATAAGGCATTTAAATATACTTTTTCAGTTTTTAGAGTCTGTTTTTGATTTTCAAATCGTGCCAACAATAATAATTGATCCACTAAGTTGTTTAAGCGGTTTACTTCACTTACACAAAAGTTCACTTTCTCTACATATTCAGCATGATCTCTTGGTTTCCTTATCAGCACTTCGAGCGTTCCTTTAATGACCGTTAGAGGAGTTCTTAGTTCATGCGATGCGTCTGAAGTGAATTGTTTTTCACGTTCAACTGCAGTTTCAATGCGGTCTAATAAACTATTGATTGTTTGCGACAAAACATACAGTTCATCCTGTTTTAGCGGCAGCGCAATTCGCGAAGTAAGGTTGTCTTTTGTGATATGATTTGAAGTCGTGATTATGGAACTAATGGGCTTGATGAAGCGACCGGCTATAAAACGAGCCAGAAAAAAAAGTACAATTAAAATTATTGGATAGGTAATTATTAATACTTCAGATATATTATTAAGTACCATCGTAGCATCTTCGAGGGACATAGCTACAACTAGATAACCAATAATTTTAGATTTATTGTAAATGGGAACTTGCATTTGTCTGATGGCACTATTGGCTAAAGTGGTGTCAAAAAGTACATTTGAAACATGCTTTGGATTAAAAGCTAAAGTAGTTTTTTTAAGATTTGGTGACTTTTCTATTAGATTTCCATTTTGATCAATAAATTGAATAAAAACTGGATTCACATCTAGTGTATTGTGTTCGCGCTCTTTCCACTCTTCTTTGTGAACCAAATGAAAAGAATTCCCATCGATTTCAATTTCAGCTAAATGCTTTTCCGCTTCAATATTAATATCAGAATTGACATGATTGTAGACACTCAATTTTACAATAAAATATATGATGCAAAACACCACAAAAATCAATAAAGCTGTGGTTACAATATAATTGAGAGCAATTCTATTTTTAAAAGAAAGTTGTTGCATTTTTAATTAGTCATTAGCTATATACCCTACTCCTCGCACGGTTTTTATAGTATCTTGTTCTATTTTTAAATTCAATTTTTTACGAATAGAGTTCATAAAAACATCAATGACGCCAGTATCGTACTCAAAATGAATGTCCCATACATCTTCAATAATTTGTGTTCGGGTACATACTTTACCTTTATTTTTAATTAAATATGTCAAAAGCTCAAACTCACGTTGTGTAAAAGCTACCGCCGTTTCGTTTACCAAGACTCGGTGTTGTGCAATATCAATTTTAATACTACCTAACGTAAGCGTAACAGCTTCATCTTGATTCCTAAAATGTATTTTAATCCGTTCTAATAATTCATCAAAACTAAAAGGTTTTTTGATATAATCATTGGCCCCTGCTTTTAATCCTTCTATGGTTTCTTGAACTGTATCTCTAGCGGTCAAAAAAATAATAGGTGTACTATTATTTTTTAAACGAATGGCTTTGCAGAGTTCTAAACCTGTCATTTTTGGCAACATCCAATCTAATAAAATAAGGTCAAAGTTTTGCTTTTGAATTTTATCAAATGCACTAACGCCGTCAGCAGCACTGCTTACAGTATAGCCCTCTTCCTCTAACCCTTGTTGCAAAAACTGAATAATCCCTGCCTCATCCTCTACAATTAATACGTGCATTTCTATTTTTTTGTAAAATTAAGATTTAGTGCCAAATAAATTTAAATACAACTATTTCAATATCAGCCGTAAGAACTTCGGACAGTTTTCCCGAGCTAATTGCATCAGAAACGATAGGTCTTGACTCGGCTTGCTTGTAATAACGTACTGAAAATCAAATTCGGTACTTTCATAAAAAGGAATAAAAACATACCAAATATTGTCATTGCGATTGAATTTAATACATAGTAAAATTATTCTTTTTTTCGTTTGTTAGTTCATTGCTTTTACATTTTAAGTTAATATTAATATTGGTGCTAACCTTAAGCAAATCTTAAAAAAACGTAGTCACATTATAAGATACATTTACAGCAAAAAAATATCAGTATGAAAATTTTAAGGACAATTTCACCGTTCAATTATTTAATAATGTTGTATTGCACTGTTAGCTTTATTGTTCGATTGATTTTATTTTTTCATCCTATTACACACACCACATTTTCCACTTCCGAAACCTTTTCAATTTTCATTTTTGGCTTGCTATCAGATATATTCATATTTATTCTAATGAGTGTATTTTTGTGGCTTTATCTCATTTTCATATCCAATTCAAAATATTATTCACCTTATGGATACATCATCTTAGGAATCTTTGTTGCCTTACTTTGTTATGTCGCCTTTGGAAATACATTGTTGAATGAATATGGTAGTGCACTACCAAAAATTGCAATTGCTTTTCTTTCGATAAAAACAATTTTATTTGCATTAATGCTTTTCCTATCCAAATACCGAAGCTCTATTCGATTATGGCTATTTTCGTTTGTCATTTTTCTGTATGTAGTTTTGATATTGCAAAACGGAATTAGTGAATACTTTTTCTGGAATGAGTTTGGAGTACGTTACAATTTTATAGCTGTCAATTATTTGGTTTACACTAATGAAGTCATTGGAAATATCAAGGAGTCCTATCCTGTAATTCCTTTATTTTCAGCATTGTTTGTTATTTCTGGATTTATCACTTATTGGATTGTAAAGAAATCGAAAAATTACATTGAAAACATTCCAACTTTCATAGAAAAAGTAAAGATATCTGGAATTTATCTTTTACTTTTTGGTCTATCTTTAATTTCAATTCCTTTTTTAGCTACCAAAGAAAATGCTCAAAATATATTTGCAAATGAATTACAAGCTAACGGAATCTATAAATTTTACTTTGCTTTTATACATAGCGAATTAGACTATTTTAAATTTTATAAAACTATACCTAATGCGGAAGCCTTTGCTCAATTAAAAAAACAAATTTCCACTATCTCTGGAGAAACAACATTGAGACAAATCAATAGTGAAGGGACCGAAAATCATAAAAATGTAGTTTTGATTACTATCGAAAGTTACAGTGCTGAGTTTATGAAAATGTATGGAAATGAAAATTCAATTACTCCCTTTTTGGATAGTTTAGCCAGCCAAAGTTTAGTTTTCACGAACCTTTATGCTGCGGGAAATAGAACGGTTCGTGGACTGGAGGCTGTCACTTTATGTTTACCCCCCACTGCTGGCGAAAGTGTGATTAAAAGAGAAGATAACAAAAATAAGTTTTCAACAGGTAATATCTTTAAACAGAAAGGGTATGCTGTAAAATTTATGTATGGAGGCGACGCTTTTTTTGATAATATGGAGGATTTTTTCTCGGGAAATGGATATGAAATTGTAGATAAAAAAAGATTTAGTCCCAACGAGATTACATTTGATAATATTTGGGGAGTTTGTGATGAAGATATGTATAACAAAGCCATCAAAATTATGAATAAAGAGGCTACAAAAACTACCCCTTTTTTCAATCACATTATGACCGTGAGTAATCACAGACCATTCACGTATCCTAATGGGAAAATTGATATTCTGGGTGATGCAAAATCTCGTGATGGTGGAGTTAAATATACAGATTATGCTTTGAAAAAATTCTTTGCAATGGCCAAAAAACAAACCTGGTTTGCCAATACTGTTTTTGTAATTCTGGCCGATCACTGTGCTTCAAGTGCAGGGAAAACAGAACTACCGGTAGAAAAATATAGAATTCCTGCTTTTATTTACAGTCCAGGATTTATTACACCTCAAAATTATACGAATCTAATGTCTCAAATTGATGTTATGCCGACACTTTTTGGTTTGTTGAATTTTGATTACCAAAGTAAATTTTATGGTCAAGATGTTTTAAAACAAGATTATAAACCAAGAGCACTAATTGCTACTTATCAAGATTTAGGGTTAATTAAGGACAATATTTTGACAGTTATTTCTCCAAAACAAAAAGTAAAACAATTTCAATTAACGTTAAAATTAAACCAAAAAACAAAATCAGATTTTCAAATTCATTACGATCAAATTCCTTTAAAAACGGAACGAGTAGATTTAGCAAAGGAGACCATTTCTTATTATCAAACGGCCTCTGAAATATTAAAGAAAAAAATTTATCAAAAAAACAACTAGCATAAAAAAGCGAGTGAAACATAAATCTCATTCGCTTTTTTTAATTAATTTTTTTGTAAAAAATTAAGATTTATTGCATTACAAATTTAAATGCAATTGTAGCAATATTCGCATTTAAATTATCGCTTCGTTTGTAATGGTTGAATCTAAAATCAATATTTTTGAGGCCAAATTTCCATATCTGGTTTGTTGTGAAAAGATCTGTATAAATGACACCAAATCCATATTGATTGGCTTGAAATGTAGCTAAATCTGCATCTGATGTATAAAATTTCGCTGTCGACAAATGTGTCTCATATTCCCCATAATACTTTGATTGTATTTGCGAGTAATAACGATACATGGGAAAAAAGGTGAATTGATTTGTTAACTTAATAGGGAGTTCTATGCTTGCTGTATGGGATAGTATGTCCCAGTTATCTGTGTAAAAACGATAATAAGTTCGCATAACAATGCGTTCATTTAGATAATAATTCAATCGAGCTCCTACAGGGATTTTAAAACGAGAATTTGGTAATTTTTCTATATCATCTGCTAATTTGTAAACACCTACATTAGTTGAACTTTCGTAATTAGGAATGTATTGGGCTTGTCCGATGTAGAAATTTGATTTATCAGCAAAGTAAATTCTGTGATATGGCGAGGATAATAGTCCTTCTTGTTGTATAACATCAAAAAACAACGAAAACTGTAATTTTTTGGTTAAAACTTGAGAAAAACCAAATGATGCAGAGAATGAATTTCTGTTAACATTTGAGATAGTTTTAAATGATGAAGGAAGATAATTCGTAGAAGCTTGTCCATTTTGATCTAAAACAGTTACTCCAAAGAAATAACCTTGATTTAAGAAATTTGTTCCATATTTTGAATATTCATCTAACTCAGTAGGATAGATTGGCCTCCATTCGTCTAAATACGCATTAACCTTTACACTAAGCTCTGTATTTTTTTCATTAAATAGTTGAGCAACACCACCCCCAAAACCTATTGACCTGTAATCATACTCATCTGTAAATGAAAGATCTGCATTCCATATAAAATTTCTAGATTCGCTACTATGACTGTAATTTGCAACGGCAGAAATCAATTCATCATTTCGAGAAGCACCAGAAGAAGCTTGCCACGGAGTTCCAGAAGGGGAATTAGTACCGCTAGACGCACCAGTTTTATTAAAAGGATTTATATTGCTGGAAGATGCTGAAGAATATGCTGAAATTCCTAAATCAATAGTTAGGACATCATCATCATTTAACGGCATGGCAATTACGATATTAGTAGCTACATCAGTCAGTTTTTCAGAACCAACGCCGCCAGAAACGGCTGAACGTGCACCGTCTTGATTGTAATAACTGGCTAGGAAGTCTACTTCTGTACTTTCTAACACTCGTTTTTTAAATTCGGGTGTTGTTGTTTTATCTTGTGCAAACGTAATACTACAAATGAATCCTATAAATATTATAAATTTTATTTTCATATTTCGGAACTTAATTTTATTCTCAAATGAATTTTGCTCATTAGTTACAGCCACAACCTCCACCTGATTTTCCACCATTTGCACCAGCCGCAGCTTCACGATATATTTGAAAAGCCGTTTCATATCGCTCTGCTGTTCTTGCCGTAAGTTTCATATCGGGATCATTTATTTTTTCTTTTTCATATTCTTTTACGGAACTGCAAGATTGCAATACCCAAAGTGTTAGAATCGCTAATGCAATTTTAGTTTTCATAACGTTATTTTAAATTAGTTGTATTTTTTGACATCAATTCCCTTAGAGGAGTGAACTTTGCCAGTATCATCAACAATAATACATTCTATTCCTTTAATTTGATTGACAAGATCGAGTCCTACATTAACTCCTAAAACAAAAATTCCCGTAGCCATAGCATCTGCTATTTCTGTCTGCTTTGCAAAAACAGAAACACTAACAATACCTTTAGATGGATATCCAGTTCTTGGATCAATTATATGAGTATATTTAATACCATTAAAAACAACAAACTTTTCATAACTTCCAGACGTTTCAACAGCACTATCAAGAATAGGAAAAGTGGCGAAAATTTTATTTTTGTTCATTGGATTGACAATTCCAATGGTCCACGGCTTACCATCAGGCTGTTTTCCCCAAGCATTAATATCTCCAGATACATTAACAATACCTGATAAACAACCTTTACGATATAGTAAACTTTTAATTTTATCAGCAATGTAGCCCTGGCCTATTCCACCTAATCCCAATTTCATTCCTTCTAATTTAAGAAAAATGGTTCGCTCTTTGGCATTCAAAATAATATTTTTATAGCCAATTTTTGCTACAGACTTTTTTATTGCTTCTTCAGTTGGCATTGTGGTCATGGAACCATCAAACTTCCATATTTTATCCATAGATGCATATGAAATATCAAATGCCCCTTTGGTAATTTGTGAAATTTTAATAGCTCTTTCTACTAATTCAAAAACTTCAGTGTCTACTTTTATTGGTTTTATTCCAGCGTTTCTATTAATTTCTGAAATTTGTGTGGTCGGAATCCAATCGGAAATCAAATTTTCAATTCGTTTCGATTCGGCTATAGCCATATCAATATATTCATTTCCTTTCACAGTATCTTTAGCGACAACAGTAACCTCAAAAGAACTGCCTAACATAAATAAACTACGCTTGTGCGTAATTTGTGCATTTGCTGCTAATGTTACAAAAAATGAAAGAAGTAAAATTGTTTTTTTCATTATTTATCAAAGGATTGAATAATTTTAATATATTCCTCCGGACTAACATTCTTATATCCTGTTACGCCAAGTACTTTACCATTATTGTTCAAAAGTAATACAAGTGGGAAATTACCAGATTTGTTATAAATTTCTGCTAATTTTTTATTGCCAACAACTTGTTGTTCGAATAGCATATTAGCTTTCTTCTTTGGAAAATCTGCTTTATAAAGAACCAATTTTTGATCTGCCTCTTTTTTGAACACATCCGACTGCCAAATTTTTTTATCTAGTTTTATACAAGGTGCACACCAATCTGAACCTGAAAACACTAACAAAATATTTTTATTCTCAGCAATTGCTTGTGCTTTGGCTTCAGCGAAAGAAGTTTTCCAATTTTGAGCATTTCCTAAAGTTCCTATGAAAAGTAATAATAGTAAGATCTGTTTTTTCATTTTTAAAACCCGTTTTGATGCTATAAAACATTTATTTTCAAAAATAATATGTTGTAAATAGCACTATATTATATCAAAATATTAGCTCTATTGCAATCGGTAAAATTAAACGATCACAGTTAATGTTGATCCCGACAAAGAGGTTTGATATTGTCTCAAATTTGATGACGCTGGTCCAACAAGAACAGTTCCTGTACTAGAAAACTGTGAATTGTGTCTTGGACAAGCAAATTGGTTGGAGTCTTTATTATAATTTAGTGTTACTGATTCATGTGTGCACAATGCTGATACTGCTAAAAAAGTACCTGTATTGGTTCGTGCAATAATGATTCCATTTATTACGATAAAGCCACCATTTGTTGCTAATGCTCCGGTGCTAGTATCTACTGTGAAATTACTCGTTGCTGTTGGTGGAGGAGTCGAAGAACCCACATCACTTGAATCATCTGAGCTACTACAACTCGTAGCAAGACCAGCTATGCATGCTGGCATTAAAACAGCTGCAGCTCCAAATCCTACTCTCGCAAAAAAATCTTTTCTAGTCATGGTTATTTGGTTTAGTGTTAGATTATTTTAAAAGTACGTAAAATTTATCTATTTAGTTTTAATTTGCAATAATAAAACACCTCTATTTAAGTCGAATTTTTAAAAATACAAGAGCTTTTACTTGCATAAATGTTAGTATTTATAGTGTTTTACTAATTAATATTGATGAATTTATTGTAAAGAGGGTTAAAAGATAGTATACCTTCAAAATAAATGAATCAATTATTTTTCAAAATTAGTACCATTGAAGCAGTTATTTAATTATTTGATAATCTCAAGTTTTACATTAAAAGCATATTTATTTAAATAACAAGTAAAACAAATTCAATGAAATTCATAGGCATAAAAAAACGGGTAAAGAATTACTCTCACCCGTTTTTTATTTATACTAAATTCTTTATTCTTTTTCATTTATTAAGCCAAAAATATCTCCATTATCTAACATTTTTAGATCTTTTTTCAAATTTTTGCTATTTCGCTTTGTCAGTTCGATTGGATCAAGTGTACTCAAATCTGGTTTTCCAGCATTGACCCAAGCCGTATACCAAAAACTGGCTGTAGCTGTAATTGCCTTTCTCATTTGCTTTTCGACCATGCCATTCATATCAGTATGCAATTGTTTGGCATACGTATCAGCGTACATCGTACTACCATATTTATTTTTTACGATAACGCCTGCAGCATCGGTAACAAAAATTTTGTTTTCAGGAATTGCTGTTCTTAATTTTTTATCAACTTCAAGTAAAGGCTCGACTAAACTGTGTGTATCAAAAATGAGATCCCAAGTCGCTTTTTCTACGTTTTCTAGATACACTCCTTGAGGAACATTAAACTTATAATCTTTTACAAATAATTCAGGCAAACGACTTTCCCATAAGGAGTGAATTCCTTTTTGGTTGGTATTTTGTCCATCATGATTGTCTGAAGTATGTAAAGGCATGTGTGCATCTGCAATATAATGACCTAAATCTCCCGCAATAAATAGTATTTCGTTTTTTCTTTTATCCTTAAAAGCTTTAGTAAGTTTCGCCATCAAATCATGAATATGCCAAGGTAATATTCCATTTTTAGTCAAAAACTTTTCGTCGTATTTTAACTTTGCTTCTTCCATTGTTTTAGGTAAAGTTTCTACGGCACCATAATTTTCCATATCAAAATAATGGCGGGGCGGTTCTGCTTTATCATTGGTTACATTCCTTCTCAAATCTGGAACGGTAGATTCTTGCGTGATGAAATCAATGTGATTGTAAAAAAAAGTCAGTAATGGTTTTGGTAATGACAGTACTGCAGCTCTATTGATTCGTTCATGTCCAATAACACCCCATGATAAAAGGAGAAAGGCAATACCAAGTGCAGATAAAGCAATAAAAGCAGGTTTAATTTTAAAATTTTTCATTAATATTTATTTTTTTGAGCTACAAATATATTTCATTAAATCGTGATAAGAAAAAAAAGGGTTTAAGATTCTGTTAATTAAAAAAAGTGACAGATAACTATTTTTTATCACTCATCAAAAATAGAAACTGTTCTAAAATTTATCAATCGACATGGTTTTACAAAAAATTCAACATTTAAAATTATTTTAATTAAAGTATTGATAGTAAAACTGCAACTGATATAAATATCCAAAGTAGACCCCCTTGCAACAATGGTTTTATGCCTACCGTTTTTAAAATTTTCCAATTCAGTCCAGCCCCAATTAAAAATAACGTCACCGTAAGACCAATTTTAGCTGTTGAAACTAAATATGGAGCTATATTGGCCATCTGAGACAAGTAAGTATTCATTATCATAGCCAAAATAAATAATAGGATGAAATATGGGATTTTGACTTTACTAGATTTTTTTTTAAAAACAAAAGAAGTGATTAAGGCGACAGGAATAATCCATAAAGCTCTTGCTAATTTTACTGTTGTAGCAATTTGTAGCGCTTGAGAACCATATTTATTTGCAGCTCCCACAACTGAACTCGTATCGTGAATAGCAATAGCGCACCATAATCCAAATTCTTTTTGGGATAATTCTAACCAATGACCTACGGCCGGAAATAGAAATAATGCAATAGAATTTAAGATAAAAATAGTTCCTAAAGCTACTGAGGTTTGTTTTTCATCTGCTTCAATAACAGGAGCAATAGCTGCTATGGCACTTCCTCCACAAATGGCAGTTCCGCAAGAAATCAAGTGGGAAGTTTTCTTATCTATGTTGAACCATTTGCCTATAAAAGTTCCTAAAATTAAAGTACTTAAAATAGAAGCGATTGTAAATAATAAATTCTCTTTTCCAGTAGATAGAGCACTATTTACATTCATTCCAAAACCCAGTCCAACAACTGATATTTGCAATAAAATATTCGTTGCTTTATGATTGAGATGCAAATAAGGATGCCCAAAAAGATTAGCAACTAGCAAACCTAAAACTAAAGCAATAGGCGGAGACACAAAAGTTGATGTACACAACAAAAATAAAATGCCAAAAATGAATTGTCGTAATTTGGCATTTACTTTAAAAAAAATAAAAGATTCTTCTTGAATTACTTTTTGATGCGTTTCCATTTAAAAGTTGTAGAATTATTTGTTTGTAAAGGTCAGTAGATATTTCTGAACAAACCAATCGCAAATTGTAATTCGTTATAACTTTAAGTTATAATAACTAGAAATGTTTTGGATAAGCAAATCTGATAATGAATCAGTTTTTCCTTGTAAAGTTATGATATAAAAAAAACGCTCTATGATCAAGTCTTTAAGGTCTAATATGGCCAATTCATTATTTTTAAGTTCTTTTTGTATAGCATGAATGGATACAAAAGCTACACAGTCAGAGTTAATCAAATACGATTTAATACTTTCGGTGCTACCTAATTGCATCTCGATTTGTAGTTCAGATACTTTAATATTAAATGGTTTTAATGCAAATTCAATAACTTCAAGTGTTCCTGATCCTGGTTCTCGCATTACAAAACGCATCTTTTTAAGCTCTTCTTGAGTTACCTCGTTTAGGTTGACTAAAGGATTGGAAATTTTACATACTAAAACTAATTCATCTTTTAAAAACTCGGTATATTTAATAGATTTATTTTTAGATTGCCCTTCTACAATTCCTATTTCAATTTCTTGTTTTAGTAACGCGTTTTCAATTTGTTCTGTATTTCCGTTTAATAAACTGACTTTTATGTCCTGTAATTTTTGATGAAAACGGGCTAAAACTGACGGTATTATATACTGAGAGATAGTCGTACTAGCACCTATTCGCAACAATCCAGAACGTTGATTAATCAATGCGCTCATATCAAAATCAATATTACGATATACTTCAAAAATATTTTTGGTATGTTTCAGTAATACTTCACCAGCAACTGTCAATGCGATTTTAGAACTGTTTCTATTAAACAACTTGATTTTATAGTATTCTTCTAATTCCTGAATGTGCTTTGAAACTGCGGGCTGTGTAATAAATAATTCGTTTGAAGCCTTTGTAAAGCTCAATCGATTTGCAACGGTATAAAATACTTTTAGTCTAAAGTCCATTTTGTATTTTATTAAAGTAAACCGTTATATTTTCGAACAAACCACTCCGTTGCCAGAACAGTCAAAATTAGAATTAATAACCAAATCCAATCAATCAAAGGCGTTTTAGTTACTACATTCTTCTGTATCGCTTTGTAATTTTCATTTTCTAAAAGCGATTTTATCAGCGCATCAACCTGATTCGGAAAATAAATTTTTCCTTGTGTCTGTGTGGCTAATTGGGTCAATTTCTCTACATCTGGATTGACGAATTGCTTTTCGATATCAAAAGCAAGGATTTCAAAACTACTGGAATAAGCAGTTTTAGAATTTAATTCTTTTACTGTAAACGTATAAGAACCAGCTTTTAATCCATCTAGATTAACTTTATAAGCATTATTTCCTTTTAATAAATCGTAATTTTTAGTTTGCTTGGTTTTAGTATTGGTTACTGCAATAGTTAAACGGGCTTTTTCATCAAATTCATAATTTTTATTAAAATATTGAGCTGTTATTTCAATAGCCTCCCCTGAATTATAAAAGCTTTCATGTTCTACAACCAGCGATTTTTTAGAATTATTCGAAGCCAAAAATTGAATAATCTTATCCATAAAAATATCATATTTTTCAAATGATTGATTATTTATATGGGTTTGCAATCTCCATTTCCAGCTATTTTCTCCCAAAAGGTAAGCGGCTCGCTTACCTTGATTTTCTGTAAAAGCCAATAAAGGCGTGTTCGTATCAATATTTCTAATTTTAGACGAAAGTAAAATTGAAAGTGAACCTTTTGTAGAAATCGTTCCAAAAGCATTTTGTAAAGGAGGTAGATTTTCAAACCCAATATTATCAATCGCAAACAAATTAAATTGTCCATTAAAGACGGACAAATAATCTTCTTTTTGTCCGCTCATTTTAAAGTTTAAAGCATCTTGCTGTTGGTTTAAAAAATTGAAATCAGTATGGTTTCCAGTAATAATAAATGTATTGATTCCCACACTTTTATTAGTATCAAAAATAGGTTTAAATTCCGTTGTTGGTTGGTATAAAATCAATACATTATAATCTAGTACTGTTTTGATTTCGTTTGGTTTAACAATTGTTACTTTACGCTGTACATTAGTCTCAATAGCTCTTTTTATCGACCCTAAATCTGGATGATTGATTGCTGAAATTAGAGCAATATTCGTTTTTTGGTCCATGACTTCCACCGCAAAATCCTTAGTGTTATTATAGGTGTTTTTTTCTTTTTCTTTCGATGAAATTGAGGCTTTAAAAACCTGTAATCCAATTTTATTAGCTGGTAAAACTACGTTTACAGTCGCCGTTTTTTTTGATGGTGAAAAGGAAATCGATTGTTTACTTAAAACCGAATTACCTTGAGATATTATAAAATCAGCCGTTATACTTTTAGTTCCTGAATACTGTAAAAAAGCTTCTACAGGGAATTTATTCTTGTAAAAAGCATATTTGTTTACGTTCAGTTGATTGATTTTTAAATCTAAAAAAGTCGTTGTATCGCCTACAATTAAAGGATATACTTTATTTATTACATCAAAACTGTAGACATAATCATTGCCCAAAGTCTGATTTCCATCTGAAATTAAAACTGTTGGATAGCTAGTGTTCTTATAGATACTTTTTAAATTTTTGGCAACAACATCTATGTTAGTTTGAGTTCCTTTAAAATCAAAATTATCTGCAGGTTCAAAATCATCGGAAAATTGATACGTTTGTACTTCAAATTTCTTTTGTAAGTCTGAATTTGATTCTATTTTTTTATGCAACTCCAATACATTTTCATTGGCTTTCAAAAATGTTATTGAACTTGAGTTGTCTACAATTATTGGCAAAGGTGTTTTTACAGTTTCTAGTGTTTTTTGGGTTAGTATTGGATTTATCAACAACAATAAAATTCCAAAAATGGATAAAAACCGTAAAAAAGCCAAAAACCAACCGACTTTCGATTTGTTTTTGGCCTTATAGATGTATTGAAAATAGGACAAACCGCCTGCTATTAATACAGAAATCAATAATAATAGTAAAGTGTTTGTTGTCATTCTTATTTTATTTTAAATGATGAATTATAAATTATTCATCATTCATCATTCATCATTCAAACTTCATCATTTATAATTTATAATTACCTTAAGTAAGCATTCCACCACATACATTCATAACTTGTCCCGTTACATACGCACTCATATCCGATGCAAAAAACAAACAAGCATTAGCAACATCTTCGGTAGTTCCGCCACGTTTCAACGGTATACCGTCTCTCCAGCCTTTAACCACGTCCTCATTTAATTTAGCGGTCATTTCCGTTTCTATAAATCCTGGTGCAATTACATTACAACGAATATTACGAGATCCTAATTCTAAAGCTACTGATTTTGAAAAACCAATAACACCTGCTTTTGAAGCTGCATAATTCGTTTGCCCTGCATTTCCTTTTACTCCAACTACAGAACTCATATTGATGATTGATCCAGAACGTTGCTTTAAAAAAGTACGTTGAATAGCTTTAGTCATGTTAAAAACCGACTTTAGATTTACATCCATGACGTTGTCAAAATCTTCTTCAGACATGCGCATCAACAAGTTGTCTTTAGTAATTCCGGCGTTGTTAATAAGAATATCAACCGTACCAAATTCGGCTATTACAGCATCTACAAGAGTTTGAGCTTGGTTGAAATCTGCAGCATTAGATTGATATCCTTTGGCTTTAATACCTAGAGCGTTCAATTCTTTCTCTAAAGCTTCCGCAGATTCTACCGATGAACTGTATGTAAAAGCAATATTTGCACCCTGTTTAGCAAAAACTTCTGCAATTCCTTTCCCAATTCCACGACTTGCACCAGTAATAATGGCAACCTTTCCTTCTAGTAATTTCATATTCAAAAATTAGTTTATTTTTTATTTGAAGCTATTCCTGCTATTCATTGCAATCTTTTCTATTTTTAAAGAAAAAATGGAAAAGGATTTTCATTGCTATCAGGGCTACAAGCGACCTGCCAAATATATACTATTTCCTTTTTTAAAAAAAATTTCACTTTCATTAAGCGTCATAAAAATAACTTTACACATGAAAATAACGCAATACCTACTTATCCCAAAACGAACAGTAATTAGCAAAGATGACAAAAACAAATTAAAATAAATGATCCAAAGCTTTTTCAATCAAGTGAAAGAAATTCAATTAACCATTAGCATAGCTTAGTATCAGCATAACTTGTACTCCATAAGGCAGAATTCCTTGTATAACATTAGAAAAAACATCTAAAATAATGCCTGTTTTTTTCGAATTCATACCAAATTCATTATTAATTTCTTTATTTGAACAAGTAAATACGTAATTCGTCTCGCTTTCTTTACTAATGATAAATACAAATAGCGGAATCAATCTAAAAGGATTTACAAATTTCTACTAATTTTTGTCATGAAAATAATTTTAAATTAATAGTTATGACGAAAAAAAAAGCTGAAGTTGGTAAATTAAGTAATATTTTTTCCAAAGAACTTGACTTATCGTTTTACCACCTTGCTTGTTGTTGCAGGTTGCTGTCTTAATAAAGGATTCGTGATAACGGTTGCATGGGTAATTAATTATTTACAAAATATTTTGAATTACACTGAAAATATAATGAAATAAAAAAAGCGCCACATAGAAATGTAGCGCTTAAATATAAAATTCTGAAAAAAATTGTTAACTTTTTAAAAAGCTACATTCCATTTCGGTAGTCGTCCATTTTCATCAAGGAAGTTTTGTAAAACTTGACCTTCTACAAAGGTTGGAATTACTTTTACTTTATCATTAAAAGTCTCATACCAAACCACTTCAAGTGTACTAATATCCTCTGTTTTCATTTGTGCCGGCCAAGAATATTTTCTTCCTGTTTTTGCAAATTGGTGTCCTTCTACGATTTTATCTTTCAATCCACCGTTTTTAATTTTCAAAGTTCCATTATTCTGAACAGTTCCAGTAGAACCAACCATAATTAACTCTTTTTCATCTCCTACTGAATACACTAAAAATACTCCGGAACCTTCTGATGCGTTGCAAACTTCTGCTAAACTATCTTCTATAGTAAATGAAAACTGATTGGTAACTTTGAATTTTTTTAACTCTTTGTACATATTATTATATTTTAGTTTGAATTGGCTTCGGCAAAAAAATACCCCACAAAATCGTGAGGTCCATTAGAAACCATTCGTTTATTTTTGTTCTTATTAAGAATACTGCAAAAAACTGCTAGATCTAATAAAGTGCAAAGATATTTCTTTAATTCAATTTACAACGAAAAAAGCCTCACAAATTGTGAGGCTTTTGGAATATTTAGTAGCAGTTTTGATTAACCTAAAACTTCTTTTACTTTTTTACCAATTTCAGCTGGAGAATCTACAACGTGAATGCCACATTCTCTCATAATTTGCTTTTTGGCTTCTGCAGTATCGTCAGATCCACCAACGATTGCACCTGCATGTCCCATTGTTCTTCCTGGAGGAGCAGTAACTCCTGCAATGAAACCTACAACTGGTTTACGGTTTCCATCCGCTTTGATCCAGTGAGCAGCATCAGCCTCAAGTTGACCTCCAATTTCACCAATCATAACAATACATTCTGTTTCTGGGTCATTCATCAATAATTCTACTGCTTCTTTTGTAGTAGTTCCAATGATTGGGTCTCCACCAATACCAATTGCTGTAGTGATTCCTAATCCTTGTTTCACCACTTGGTCAGCAGCTTCGTACGTTAATGTTCCTGATTTAGAAACAATCCCAACAGTTCCTTTTTTGAAAACAAAACCTGGCATGATACCAACTTTAGCTTCACCCGGAGTAATGATTCCTGGACAGTTTGGACCTATTAAACGTGCTTTTCTTTCTTTAACATAACTGTTTGCTTTTATCATGTCAGCAACAGGAATTCCTTCAGTAATTGCAATAATTACTTTAATTCCAGCATCTGCAGCTTCCATAATGGCATCCGCAGCAAAAGCTGGTGGAACAAAAATGATAGTCGTATCAGCTCCGGCTTGTTCTACAGCATCTTTTACAGTATTAAAAACGGGTCTATCTAAGTGAGTAGTTCCCCCTTTTCCTGGAGTTACACCACCAACAACGTTAGTTCCGTACTCAATCATTTGAGAAGCATGGAAAGTTCCTTCGCTTCCTGTAAAACCTTGAACAATTATTTTGGAATCTTTATTAACTAAAACACTCATGATATATTTTTTAGGTAGTTTTTAAAATTGTTTTGCAAAAGTATAAAATAGTAATCAGTATTCCGTATTCCGTATTCAGTTTTTTGATA